>NZ_QGSW01000443.1:0-7104 GCF_003176715.1 Micromonospora sp. S4605 | reverse complement strand
CGCCGCCCCCGTCCGGTCGCCGGACTGACCCAGGCGCAGATGGACAACGCCAAGATCATCGTGGATGTCGGCGTGGACATGAAGATCCCCCGCCGCGGGCTGGTGGTCGCGATCGCCACCGCGATGCAGGAGAGCAACCTCTACAACTACGCCAGCGGCGTGCTGCCCGAGTCGCAGAACTACCCGCACCAGGCCATCGGCTGGGACCACGACTCCGTCGGCCTGTTCCAGCAGCGCCCCAGCAGCGGCTGGGGCACCGTGAAGGACCTGATGCGGCCGGCCTACGCGGCCCGGGCGTTCTACGAGGCGCTGCGCGAGATCCCCGGCTGGCAGGAGATGAGCGTCACCGCGGCCGCCCAGGCCGTGCAGATCTCCGCGTTCCCCGACGCGTACGCCCAGCACGAGGGGCGGGCCACGACAGTGGTGGCGGCGCTCGTCTGAGTCGCACCGGCACGCCGGCACGCCGCGTCCGGTGGTTGGCCCGGCCGCTCCCGGGTCACCGCCGGCCGTGGGCCGGCACGCCGGAGCTGGTGACCGCCGCGGCCGCGGTCGGCGTGTCCTCCGGGACCGGCTCGGTCCGCAGGCCACCGAGGATCTCGTCGACCCGGGCCTCCCGGCGTCGGCGGTCCAGCAACGCCGCCTCGAACTCCCGCCGGGCGCGCAGCGCGTCGTCGTACGCCTGCTCGCGCAGTTGCCGGGCCTCCTCGCGGGCGGCGTCCAGCTCGAAGCGCGCCCGGGCGAGCAGCTCGGCCGCCTCCCGCTCCAGCTCGGCGGCTCCGCCCCGGCCGGTGCCCGGGCCGCCGGCCTCCAGCCGTCGCAGCAGCCCGCAGAGTCCGGTCGCCTCCTGCCGGATCAGGTCCCACTCCCGGCCGGTGCCTCCGGCGCTCTCCGCCCGCGCCGCCAACCGGGTCAACCGGATCCCCAGCTCGTCCAGGCAGGAATCCACCTGCCGCTGGTCGTAGCCGATGTCCACGACGGAGAACCTCATCCTGTCGCCCCCCAGGCAGCTGGTATTTCTTCCCCACCTGATCCTCGGCGCTGGCGGCGACGCCCGAGCGGGTTCGGGAAAAATGTTCAGCATCCGAGCGGCGGCCGCTGCCGGTGTTGCCGGCCGGGCCGGCGGCGCGGACCATACGTCCGCCCGGGCGGCGAACTGGACAGGCGAGCGCCTCAGGGGCGCTTGGGCAGCACCACGACCCGGCCGAAGAACTCGTCGATCCGGCGCACCACGTCGTTGAAGTCGTCCAGGTCGATCGGCTTGGTGACGTACGCGTTGGCCTGCAGGGTGTAGCTGCTGACGATGTCGGTGTCCGCGTTCGAGGTGGTCAGCACGACGATCGGGATGGTCCGCAGATCCGCGTCCCGCTTGACCTCGCCCAGCACCTGCCGCCCGTCCATCCGCGGCATGTTGAGGTCGAGCAGGATGACGTCGGGCCGCCGGGCGTCGGTGTGCCGCCCCTCGCGGCGCAGGAACTCCATCGCCTCCTGGCCGTCGCCCACCACGTCGATGACCTTGTCGACGTCGGAGTCCGCGAGCGCCTCCTCGATCATGAGGACGTCGCCCGGGTCGTCGTCCACCACCAGGATGCGAACCGGACTCGGGGTGTCTGAAGGCATCACTACCTGCCTCTGGCGTCGGCGGGGACGGGACCTGACGGTCACCGCGGCTGGCGGGGAAATCTAGCCCATCACGACGCGGTCTGGGACGCCGGGTCGGTCATGTCGGAATCGTCACCGAGGATGTCGCCGAGGCCGGTCAACTGGAGCAACCGGGCGACCCGACCGGTGGCCCCGGTGAGCCGCAGCCAACCACCGGCCGCGGCGGCCCGGTTGTCGCCCCGGACGAACGCGGCGATGCCGGTCGAGTCGCAGAAGGTCAACCCGCTCAGGTCGACCAGCAGCCGGTGCGTCCCGGCCTCGGCGAGCCGGTCAAGCACGGCGACCAACTCCCCCGCGGTGCTCAGGTCGAGTTCTCCGGCGAGCCACAGCCGGGCCTCGCCGTCCTCCTCGGTGTGCCTGACGGTGAACGTCACCGGGATCTCCCTCGCTCCACCGCAGGCAGGCGCTTGCAGTAGGGCAAGTATAGGGTGGTCGCCGACGCCCGTCGTGATCCGCGTCGGTCGGCGCCAACCGGGTCGCGGTCAGGCGGCGCCCGCCCCGCCCGCCGGGGTCACCGACGCCCGGGCCGCGGTGAGGAAGCGCGCCGCGCGGGGGTGATCCCGCAACACCCCGGCGTAGTGCCCGAGGGTCGTCGGCAGCGCCGCGGCCGGCACGCCCCGGCTGGTGAGGATGTCGGCCATCCAGACGACGAAGTCGGTGAACAGGGTGGCGTCGTCCAGGTAGAGCGCGGCGGCCAGGAAGTCCAGGATGTACCCGAGGTCGCTGACCGTCGAGTCCAGTTGGGCAGGGGTGTAGGCGCGGCTGGCCGGCATCCGCTCCCGCAGGTCGGCCAGGGCGCCGTCGATCAGCTCGCCGCGCCGGCGGACCAGGCCGGCGTACTCGTCGTCGGCCAGGTGGGACAGCTGCGCCGGGGGCGTACGACGCAACGACCGCTCGTCGGCGACCAGGTCGGCGGCCGAGGGCGCGTCCGGCGCCCACGCCACACCGAGCCGGCGGGCCCACCGCCCATCGGCGCCGAACCCGCGCCCGCCCACCACGATCGGCACGTCCGAGCGGCGGCACGCCTCGATCATGCGGTGGGCGTGCGGCAGCCGCATCGGCAGCGCGCAGGCCAGGGCGACCGCGTGCGCGTCGTGCCGGTGCAGGTACGACACCAGGTGCGCGGCCGGCACGCTTGCCCCCAGGAAGGTGACCTGCCAGCCGCGCAGCCGCAGCACCTCGGCGACCAGCCGGGGCGGCAGGGCGTGCCATTCGCCGTCCATGCACGCCACCACCACCCGGCCCCGGGTCGGGCGAGGGTCGGCGTACGCGGCGATCGCGGCCACCACCCGCTCGCTGATGTGCGTGGCGGCGTGCTCCTGCGCCACGCTCCACTCGTTGCGCGCCCAGCGCTCCCCCACCTCGGCCTGCGCGGGGGCGACCAGGTCGAGCAGCACCCGCTCGGCCGGCACCCCCGCGTCGAGCAGGCCCCGGGCCACGTCGACCGCCGCGTACTCGTCGGCCTCCTGCAGGCAGTGCAGGTAGGCCGGGAAGGCGGCCGCCGGATCGGCCTCGGTGGTCGCGGCGGTCACGGGCGGATCTCCCTCGTCTCGGGTACGGCGTGCAGGTGCCGGGCCGGCCGCGCGCCCGGACCGGCGGCGCGCAGGACGAGCACGGCGATGTCGTCGTGGTCACCGTGGGCGAGCCAGTCACAGGTGATCTGCTCGACCCGCTCGGCGAGCGCCGGCGCGGGCATCCGGTGGCACCCGGTGAGCGCGGTGACCAGCCGGTCGGTGCCGAACTGCTCGTCGCCGCGCCGCCCGCCGCGGGCCTCGGTCACGCCGTCGCTGTAGAGCAGACAGGTCTCCCCGGGGGCCAGCCGGACGGTGACCTCGCCGATGCGCGGGTCGGGCACCACCCCGATCAGCATCCCGGACAGCGGCACCGGCTCGACCGTGCCCCCGCCGCGCAGCACCAGCGGCGGCAGGTGCCCGCCGCCGGCCATGGTCAGGGTCAGGCCGCCGTCGCGGTGCGGGCGCACCGCGCCGAGCACGATGGTGGCGAACCGGCCCTGGCCGTGCGCCTGGGTGGTCTCCAGCAGCGCGTCGTTGAGCAGCTTCAGCAGCCGGGCCGGCTGCGACTCCACCCGGTGCAGCGCCTGCAGACACTGGCGCAGCTGGCCAGTGAAGACCGCCGCCTCGACCCCCTTGCCGGAGACGTCGCCGAGGAAGAAGACCGAGCCGCCGTCGGCCAGCCGGTGCGAGCCGTAGAAGTCGCCACCGATGCGCAGCCCGGCCTGGGCCGGCCGGTAGGCGGTGCCCCACTGCACGCCGGCCGCCTCGGCCGGCTCCACCGGCAGCAGGCTGGCCTGCAGGGTGTCGGCGACCTCGGCCTGGTCGCGGTAGAGCAACGCGGTGGTCAGCGCCGCCCCGGCCCGGGCCGCGAAGGCGCGCACCAGCTCGACGTCGTCCGGCTCGTACCACCGGGTGGCCGGGCGGGCGACCAGCAGCACGCCGGCCGGCGCGTCCCGGCCGGGCAGCGGCACCACCCGGGCGGTGACGTCGGCGGCGGCCAGGCCCGGCAGCCAGCCGGCCTCGACGGCCTGCTCGACCAGCCAGTCGACGGCGTGCGGCTCGCCACCGTCCAGCCCCTCGGCGATCGCCGCCGGCAGGTCCACGGCGGCGAGCACGCCGCTGTCGACGGCGTGCCCCTCGTCGTCGGCCCGGGTCGCCCGCCACCAGCGGGCCCGGCCGGAGCGAGGCGCGAGCACCAGCACCGCCACCTCGGCGAGGGTGGGCACGGCGAGCCGGACCACCGCCGCGGCGGCCCGGTCGGGATGCAGCGGGTTGCCGAGCTTCCCGCCCACCACTGCGAGGAAGGCCGAGCGGGCCCGCTCGGCGAGCAGCGCGTCGGCGCGGGTCACGCTCTCGGTGACGTCCTCGACGTACCAGCAGCAGCGGCCACCGGAGAGCGGCACCAGCCGGGTCCGCAACCGGCGGCCGTGGTGGCTGAACTCGGCACCCGCGGTGAGCTCCGGCAGGCCCGCCGTGGCCAGCGGTTCGTCCGCGACCACCTCGGGCAGCAGGCGCTCGGCCACCGGGCTGAGGTGCCGGACGACGCCCCGGGCGTCACAGACGACCAGCCCTTCACGGAAGTGCTCGACGACCTCGGACCAGTCGACCGGGCTCGGCGCGCGGTCGCGCGAAAGGGCGGGCAGCGCGGGCCCGGCCGGGCGCCCCGGCGCCCGGGCGGAGCCCGGCGTGGAGATCCGACCGTCGCCCGGGTCCCAGTCCCTGACGTCGGTAGCAGTCACCAGCTGAGCCCCACTCTCCCCGTCGACACCGCGTTACGCCGCCCCCGGCTGGGCTGGTCGGATCCGCGCACCCCACCCTACGCCGACCCGCCGGTAACGCCACCCCACGCGACGCCGGGGGGCCCGCGGGCCCCCGGGTTGCCGCCTGGCCGGCGGCTGGGAACATGGGAGGATGGCCGCTCAGTTGTTGACCATCGAGGTGGACCGGCTCGACCCCGGCCGGGTCCGGCTGCGGCTGGCCGGCGAGCTCGACTTCGACACCGCCCCGGAGCTGATCGCCGCAGCGGCCGAGGTGCGCCGCGACGGTTGCCAGGACCTTGAGATCGACCTGACCGGCGTGGCGCTCTGCGACTCCTCCGGGCTCAGTGCCCTCGTGGTGGTGCACCGCAGCGACATCGTCCGGCTCACCGGGGTCGGCCCGCAGCTGGCCTCGCTGCTGGACCGCACCGGCCTCACCGAACTGCTCGGGGTGGAGCGCCCGGCCGAGCGCGGAATCCGCGCCGCCGGTTGAGGGCTCACCCACGCCGGTCGCCGTGATCGTCCCGGATCGCGATCGGCTCGACCACCCGTCGGGCCGACCCGACGCACGAGCGGGGGGATGGCCCCCGACCCTGGGACCAGGGGTCGGGGGCCGGAGGATGGCTCAGGGCGTGGCGACCGGCTGCAATCGTGGCCCGGTCGTGCCACGGCGGGGCGCCGCGGGTGGTTCCGCGTCGTCCGGTGGACCGGAGTCGGGCGTCTGGAAGAGGTAGCGGACGAACTCCCCACCCGCCTCGTTGTCGTCCGCTCCGGGCCACTGCCCGATGCAGTCCACCCCGACCACCTCGCGTCCGGTGCCGTCGGCCTCCTCCAGCAACGCCCAGAGGCTCACCGGGTAGCAGCGGGTGTCCTCGGGCGAGAGCCGCCAGCGGGCGTACCAGCCGGGACGGGCGGGCACGATCTCGACGATCCTCTTCATGACGACCTTCCCTTCCGCGTACCTCGGAAGTTTCCCGGTCCGCCCCGATCGTCGGCGGCGCCCGGGTGAGCATCCCTCACCCCGGCCGGATGAAGCTGCCAGCGCCGGTCCGGGCGGGCGCGGCCCGACCGGGGGCGTCCGTTTCGGTCCCGGTGACGGCGGGAAGGCGGCCCGACGGAAGCGAGGGAACACCAGCGAAAGCGAGGTGTCACCATGCGCAAGCAGATGGAGGGCGACAACCAACGCCGCCGGGCCCTGGCCCGGCAGGCCCGCGAGCGCGGGATGCGGGCCAGCGACACCGGCGCCAGCCTGAGCGCCACGAAGCAGCTCACCAAGCTGGACCGGGGCAAGCGGGCCGGCCCGCCGGCGGCCGGCAGCCGGCACAAGCCGGACACCACCCGGGGCGGCCCGGCGCCGCCGCCGGCGGGCATCCCGGAGAACCCCCGACCCCGCCCGGAACCGGGCACGGGTACGCCGGCGGAGGCCACCATCGGCTACAGCCGGCTGGTCGAGGACATCGCCCGCCGCACCGGCGCGGACTTCCGTACCGCGAAGGTCGGTGCGGAGGCGACCGTGCTGGTCCTGGCCCAGGTGTTGGACGAGGCGGAACGGCAGCGGCTGCTCACGGCGGTGCCGCCGAAGCTGCACGACGTCGTTCCGGTCGACGGCATCCGGCGGCCCCAGGACCTGTCCGGCTTCCTGGCCGAGGTGGGCCGGATCAGCGGCAACACCCCGGAGCAGGCGCGCTACCAGGCGGAGGCGACCCTGGCCGCGCTGGGCGACCAGGACGGCGAGCTGGTCGCGTCGCTGCACGTGCCGGAGAGCCTGCGGGACCTGCTGGCCCCGCCCGAGCCCGGCGGTGGCCTGGTGGGCGCCACCACCAGCACCCCCACGCTCGGCGACGCCGAGGTCCGCGCGGCGCTGGGCGACCTGCCCTACTGGTCGGGTGACACCAGCTCGCTGTCGCGTACCGTCGCCCTGCCCCCCGACAACCTGGACCGGGTGCTGGCCCGGCTGGACCAGCTCCGGGACGAGACCGGACGCGGGCCGCAGATCGGCCGGGTGGACCCGACCACCGCGGTGGTGACCGTCCGGTCCCGGCAGGCCCGTGCGGTGACCGCGCGGGACGTCGACCTGGCGCACGCCGTCGACGCCGCGATCGACGAGGTGGGCGCCGGGATGAACAGCGGCTGACCGCCCGCGGGGCCGCGGGCGGTGGCCGCGGCCCGGCCCC
>NZ_QGSW01000224.1:0-7352 GCF_003176715.1 Micromonospora sp. S4605 | reverse complement strand
GGGTTGGGGCCGGGGTGGCTGCGCATGAGGACCATCTCGGTGGCCGGCCAGGCCGGGCCCTGGTAGCCGTGCAGCGTCTCCTCGTCGGCCGCGACGTCCTCCGGGGGAATCCGGTCGCCGGGGCGGGCGATGGTCAGGTGCGGGCGGAACGGCTTGTCGTCGTGCGGCAGTCGGGCGTTGCGCAGCCGGGACCGGATCAGCCGGGCGAGCACCACCAGCGCCTCCACCTCGCCCCGGAGGTCCACCCAGAGCACGGTGAACCGGCCCTGCCCGAACGTGCCGCCGCCGGCCAGCCGCAGTCGCGGGGTCGCCGCGCGCACGTCCCGGGACCACTCCGCGGCCAGCCCCAGCGAACTCTCCACGTCGACCAGCCGGTCGGCCTCCACGTCGCCGAGGAAGGCGAGGGTGACGTGCGCCTGGGCCGGGTCGGCGAGCCGGACGTTGATGCCGGCGGCGGCCGCCGCGCCGATCCGTAGCCGGGCCACCTGCGTGGTCAGGTGGTCGACCGCCTCGGGCGGCGGGTAGACCGCGACGAAGAGCCTCAACCGCCGCTCACCGGTGGCGCTGGCGGTCGTCGGCCCGGGCGGCGGGCAGGGCCAGCCCGGCGGCGTGCAGCAGCCCCTCCACCCGGACCCGTTCAATCTCCAGGTCGACGCCGGCCAGCTCGGTGAGGTGCTCGGGGATGCCCAGCGCCCGGCAGGCCCGGCGGAGCCGGTCGTCGTACGCCTGGAGGACCGCGCCGTGCCAGACCATCGAGCGACCACCCACGCCGATCCGCTGGCTGCCCAGCCGGCGCAGGTCGGCGGCGAGCTGCTCCAGCGGGCGGCGGTCGGTGCGGTCGAAGTCGCTGAGGTCGATGTCGCGGGTGAGCGAGTCGGCCTCGATCGCCCGGTCCAGCCGGGCGATGGTGCGCCGCTCGCGGCGGCGTTCGCGCCACTCGGCGAAGCCGCAGACCACCCGGTCGATGATCTCGTCGGCGCAGAAGAGCAGGGCGATCGCCGCCGGCAGGCTGGCCACCGCTATGAACGCCAGTGCGAGCAGCAGCACGCGTCCGAGCTCCACACATAGACGCTAGGCCGCATCGTGCCGCCCCGCCACCGGATTGGCGGCATCCGCGTCATCCGTGTATCGGGACGGATCGGCCGGCCGGTGGGTACGTTCCCACCGGCCGGCCGGGATCAGCAGTCCGTGGAGGTGACGTAGAAGCGGGGCATCGGCAGCACCCGGAACCGGAGCCGGGCGCCGGAGCGGCGCAGCTGCCAGGTCAGCGCGAGCAGGGCGGTGGCCAGCGAGATCAGCCCGCCGATCCAGATGCTCGCGCCGGCGCCGTAGGTCTCGGCGAGCCAGCCGATCACCGGCGCGCCGACCGGGTTGGTGCCGAGGAACACCAGCACCCAGAGCGCCATCACCCGGCCGCGGAAGGCGGCGTCGGTGCCGAGCTGGATCCGCTGGTTGGCGGCCTGGGCGAAGAACACCATGAAGAACCCGGTTGGCAGCAGCAGCGCCACCACCAGCCAGTACGCCGGCGCGAGCCCGACCAGGGTGCCGAAGGTGGAGCAGGCGACGGCGGCGCCCAGCACCAGCCAGACCGACGGCCGGCTGCGCCGTCCGGTGCCGGCCAGCGCCCCGATCAGCGCACCGACCGCGAGCGCGCTGCTGAACAGGCCGAACGACGCGGCCCCGGTGTTGAAGACGGTCTTGGCCAGCGCGGCGAGGGTGAGCTGGAAGTTGAACAGCGAGGTCGCGATGATCGAGATCATCACCATCGGCAGCAGCAGGTCGGGGCGGCGCCGGACGTAGCGCAGCCCGTCGATCACCTTCGCCTGCGCCCGCTCGTCGCGCGGCGGCAGCGCCTCGCGGTGCAGCTCGGCGGTACGCATCCGGACCACGTTGACCAGCGGGGCGATCGAGCTGAGCGCGGTGACCAGGAAGACCGGCCCGACGTCGAACGCGGCGATGGCCAGGCCGGCGAGGGCCGGCCCGACGATCCGGGCGGAGTTGAAGGTGGCCGCGTTGAGCGAGAGGGCGTTGGGCAGCAGCGACGTGCCGACCAGTTCGGAGACGAACGCCTGCCGCACCGGGGTCTCCACCGCGTTCGCCGTACCGAGCAGGGCGGCGAACGCGAAGACGTGCCACAGCTCGACCAGGCCGGTGATGACGAGCAGGCTCATGGCGAGCGCCAGCACGGTCCAGAAGGCGTTGGCGACGAAGAGCAGCATCCGCTTGTCGTAGCGGTCGGCCAGCCGCCCCGAGATCAGGGTGAGCAGCAGCACCGGGGTGAACTGCAGCGCGGTCACCACGCCGAGCGCGGTGGCGGAGTTGTCGGAGAGCTCGAGGACGAGCCAGTCCTGGGCGATGAACATCATCCAGACGCCGATCAACTTGATCAGCTGCCCGGACGCGAAGAGCCGGTAGTTGCGGACCTGTAGGGACTGGAACATCGTGCTCAGCTTCGCCTGCACTCTTGGTGCGCCTCCTCGCTGTGGTACGCGTCATCGACGTCGGACGGCGCGGGCGAAGGTGGCGCGGTCAGCCGCGGGCGATCTGTTGCAGGATCTCCGCGGCCTGCCGCAACGTGTCCCGTTCGGCTTCGCTGAGTTCGGCCAGCCGGTCGGCCAGCCACGAGTTGCGGGCCCGCTCGAACTGGTCGAGCACCGCCCGTCCCCCCTCGGTAGCCGCCAGGATGACCTGCCGACCGTCGGTCGGATGGGGGCTGCGCTGCACGAGGCCGCGCTCCTCCAACTTCGCGACGATCTTGGTCATCGTCGGCGGCTGCACCCGCTCGATGTCGGCCAGTTCCCGAGGCGTCAGCGCGCCCGCCAGCTTGAGGCTGGTGAGCGCGGAGAGCTGGGTGACCGTCAGGTCGCCGACCGGCCGGGCCTGGCGGACCCGTCGGTTGAGCCGGGTGATCGCATCACGCAGCTGCGGTGCCAGCTGCGCCGGTGGCACGCGTCTCGCCGTCACCGTCCGCTCCGTCACGATAGTTAGCCTAACTAATGAGTCAGGCTAACGACACCTGATATGACCACGCTCACGAGAAGTTCGCCCTGCTCCGGGCCGGGTGACCGGTTGGTCACCCGGCCCGGAGCGGAGCCTCAGAGCACCACGGACTCGATCGGCCCGCGCAGGAAGTACAGCACGAAGAGCGCGGCCACGGCGTACAGCAGCGGGTGGATCTCCCGCGCCTTGCCCTTGGCCAGCTTGACCACCACGTAGGTGATCAGGCCGGCGCCGATGCCGTTGGAGATCGAGTAGGTGAACGGCATCAGCACGATGGTGAGGAACGCCGGGATGGCGATCTCATAGTCGGACCAGTCGATGGTCCGCACCGCTGTCATCATCAGGAAGCCGACCACCACCAGCGCGGTGGAGGCCGCCTCGAACGGGACCACCACCACCAGCGGCGCCAGGAACGTGGCCAGCAGGAAGAGCGCGCCGGTGACCAGGTTGGCCACGCCGGTCCGGGCGCCCTCCGCCACACCGGCGGCGCTCTCGATGTACGACGTGTTGCTGGAGGTGCTCGCCGCACCACCGGCCGCCGCGGCGATCGAGTCGACCAGCAGGATCTCCTTCGCCCGCGGCGGGGTGCCCCGCTCGTCGAGCATGCCGCCCTCCTGGCCGACCGCGACCATCGTGCCCATGGTGTCGAAGAAGTCCGTGATCAGCAGGGTGAAGACGAACATCAGCACGACCAGCCAGCCGGCCCGGCTCCACGAGTCGAGCACGTTGAACTTGCCGAGCAGCGACAGGTCGGGCACGTCCACCCAGCTCTTCGGCAGCTCCGGGACGTTCAGCGACCAGCCCTTCGGGTTCGGCTTGCCGTCGACGAAGGACGGGCCGATGTTCCCCACCGCCTCGACGATCACCGCCAACACGGTGGAGGCCAGGATGCCGATCAGGATGGCGCCCTTGACCCGGCGTACCACCAGCACCAGGGTCAGCAGCAGACCCACCACGAAGACCAGCATCGGCCAGCTGACCAGCTTGCCACCGATGCCCAGGCCGACCGGCACGGTGGTGTTCGCCTCGTCCGGGATGCGCCGGACGAAGCCGGCGTCGACCAGGCCGATGATGGTCAGGAAGAGGCCGATGCCGACGCCGATCGCGGTCTTCATCTGGGTCGGCACCGAGCGGAACACCGCGGTCCGCAGGCCGGTCAGCACCAGCACGGCGATGATCACACCTTCGATCACCACCAGGCCCATCGCGTCCGCCCAGGTCATCTCCGGGGCGATCTCGTACGCGACCAGCGCGTTGACGCCGAGGCCGGCGGCGAGCGCCAGCGGGAACCGGCCGACCACCCCCATCAGGATGGTCATCAGGCCGGCGACCAGCGCGGTGGCCGCGGCCAGCGCGGGAATGGGCAGGGACTTGCCGTCACCGTCGACGGCACCACCAAGGATGAGCGGGTTGAGCACCACGATGTACGCCATCGTGAAGAAGGTCGCCAGGCCACCGCGTACCTCGCGGCTCATCGTCGAGCCGCGGGCGGAGATCTCGAAGAACCGATCGAAACCGTTACGCGGGTGAGCGGGGTCGGGTGGTGTGCCGTTCTCGGGCGGCTCTACTGCCATCAGGTCCTCGCAGGTGATCTTCCGTTGTCGCGCGCATCGTCCCAGATCACCGGCGGGCAGGAAAAGCGGGTCACGTACGCTTGCCGGGTGCCGAAGCAGCAACCGCCGCGGCCGGAGCCGCTCGACCCGCCGATGGTGCCGTTCGCCCTCGCCGGGATGGCGGTCTGGGCGGTCGTCGGGCTGGTGCTGCTGGTCTTCTTCCGCGACTGGCTCACCGAGCACGGGCGGGAGAACTGGCTCTGGACCTGCCTGGCCGGTTTTCTGTGGGGTATCCCCGGTCTCGCGGTGATGATGCGGCACGACGCGAACCGGCGTCGCCGCCGCGCCGCCGGCCGCTGACCGGCGGCGTCGACCGACCCGTCAGGGGTGCCCGTACGGCTCCGCCGGCTCGGCGGCCTCGACTGAACCGGGTGCCCGGCTGACCGCCACCGCCTCCACCGCGCTGTCGTCGTAGACGGTGGGCAGCTCGTCGACCGGCGTCTCGGCGGCCTCGACGAGGGTCTCGGAGTGCGCGCCGCAGCCGTGGTCGGCGCTGACCACCCGGCCGTCGTCCGGGGCGTAGAAGTTGCCACAGACGCCGAAGCACTGCCGCAGGGCGCCGGCCAGCGGCAGGTAGAAGCCGCAGGTGCCGCAGCGGGCAGCGGCGGGCGCGGCGGTGGAGATGGGCGCGGACGGGCCGTGGTCGCCGTCGTACCAGCGCTGGGCGGCCTCGCTGCGCCCCTCCCGGGACAGCACCCGGGACCGGCCGAGGCCGAGCTCCCAGGCGGTCTCCTCGACCGCCGGGTCGTCGGAGAGCAGGTAGCCGGGCTGGAGCCGCTCGTCGTCGGGCGGGGTGGGCAGCAGGTCACCGGGGCCGAGGTCGCCCGGCTTGAGCCGCTCCTGCCAGGGCAGCCAGCCGGGGGCGCGCAGCGCGTCCGGGCCGGGCAGCAGCACCGTCTCGCAGATCGTCACGTTCCGGCTGCGGGGCACCCGGGTGACGGTGACCGCCCAGCGCCAGCCGCGGTAGCCGGCCAGCCGGCACTCGAAGTAGTGGGTGACGAGCCGGTCGCCCTCGGCGACGGCCTGGAGGTGGTCGCCGACGTCGCTGGGCTCCACCTCGGTGATGGCTTCGCGCGCCAGCTCGACGGCGGCGGCGCAGACCTGGTCGAGGCGGGCGGCGCGGGCGGAGGCGGGCCTGGTCACCTCACCATTGTTCCCCATCCGGGCGGGCGACTGTCAGCCACTCCCCGCAGACGTTCTCGCCAGTGGTGCGGCGTACGCCGGACGGATGGGCGAGGATGGTGCACATGCCGCTGTTCTCCCGCTCCGAGCGGTCCCTCCTCGGGCGGACCGTCGGCACCGGCATCAAGGGCGTACGCCTGCTGCTGCGCGGTTCGTTCAGCGGTGGCCGCTGGATGACCCGGCGGGCCGGCCGGGCCCGGGCCCGGGGCGCGGGCGGCGAGGTCGGCATGGTCCGCCTCTTCGACCTGCACGCGATCTCCTGCGCGGGTGACACGCTGATCGCCATCGGCCTGGCCGGGACGATCTTCTTCAACGTGCCGCTCGGCGAGGCACGCAGCAAGGTCGCGCTCTACCTGCTGGTGACCATGGTGCCGTTCGCCATGCTGGCCCCGGTGGTCGGGCCGCTGCTCGACCACTTCCGGCACGGCCGCCGGTACGCGCTGGCCGCCACCATGCTCGGCCGGGCGTTCCTGGCCTGGCTGATCTCGGACTACATCCACGGCTTCGGGCTCTATCCGGCGGCGTTCGGGGTGCTGGCGCTCTCCCGCGCGTACGGCGTGGCCCGCTCGGCGGCGGTGCCCCGGCTGCTGCCGGAGGGGCTCGGCCTGTCCCAGGTGGGCGCCCGGGCCAGCGTCTACGGCACGGTGGCCGGCGCGCTGGTCGCCCCGATCGGGCTGGCCGCGTTCTGGTTCGGCCCGCAGTGGCCACTGCGGGTGGCCTCGGTGATCTTCCTGGTCGGCATGGTGATCTCCCTGCGGCTGCCGCCGAAGGCGGATTCGGAGCCGCCGGAGCGGGTGCCCCGCCCGCTGCGGGCGCTGTACGGCCGCTCCGGTGACCGCCCGCTGGGCCGCGGTCGGCCCGCCGGCCGGCTGGTGATCGCCACCCTGATCGGCGCGGCGGGGTTGCGCGCGATCTACGGCTTCCTGCTGCTCTTCCTCGCCTTCGCGATCAAGGCGGGCGACCTGACCACCGTGGTGTTCGGCCGCGACCTGGGCGCCGAGGGCGCGCTGGGGCTGGTCGGCGGGGCGCTCGCGGTGGGCACCTTCCTGGCCACCGCGGTCGGCACCCGGCTGCGCATCCACCGCCCGGCCGCCATCCAGTCCAGCGGAATGGTCATCGTGGCCGGCGTGGGGGTGCTCGCCGCGCTCAAGTTCTCGCTGCCGATGGTGGCGTTGCTCTGCCTGGTGGCCGCTCTGATCAGCGGCATCGCCAAGCTGGCCGTGGACGCCTCGATCCAGGAGCGCATCCCGGAGCGGCTGCGGGCGAGTTCGTTCGCGCACTCGGAGACGGTGCTGATGCTGGCCTTCGTCGCCGGTGGCGGGCTCGGGCTGGTGCCGTTCGAGGGCCGCGTCGGGATCGCGGTGGTGGCCGGGGTGGGTGCGCTGGCCGCCGTCCGCGCCATCGTGATGGCCGGCCGGCTGCGCGCCGAACGGCTGGTCGGCCGCCCGCTCGGCGACGACGAGCTGACCGAGGACGAGTCCGAGAGCGGCGACCGCAACGGCCGGCCGGCGGAGGCCACGCCCACCTCTCCGGCCCCCACCCAGGCCGGCTTCGTGG
>NZ_QGSW01000398.1:0-7502 GCF_003176715.1 Micromonospora sp. S4605 | reverse complement strand
GCGCGGGAACGGGCGGGCCCGCCCGGTGGTGGAACGGGTGCGGCGCGCCGGGCCGGGCGCGCCGCGCGATGGCGGCGAGGGAGGTGCGCGCGGTGGCGGAGCAGAGCCGCGGCGGCGGCCGGGCCGGTAGGAACGAGCCGGCCGAGCAGCCGTACGACGAGGACGAGTACGACGAGTACGAGGACGAGGAGGAGTACGTCGAGCCGATCTCGGCGGCCGAGGCCGCCCGGGAGGGGCTCCGGCAGGTCGTCGAGTTGACCGGCCGGGACGCGGTGGGGACCACCTCGCTGAAGTCCGTCCGGGACGGCTGGCTGGTCGGCGTGGAGGTGGTCGAGGACCACCGGATCCCCGCCTCCACCGACCTGCTCGGCCTGTACGAGGTGGAACTCGACCTGGAGGGCGGCCTGCTCGGCTACCGGCGGGTGCGGCGCTACCAGCGCGGAAAGGGCGAGGTGGGCTGAGATGAGCATGCAACCCCCGTCCGTGGTGCAGAACTCGGGGCAGGTGCTGCCCGCCGGCCACGAGCCGGCCAACCTCGGCGACATCCTGGAACGCGTGCTGGACCGGGGCATCGTGATCGCCGGCGACATCCGGGTCAGCCTGCTCGACATCGAGCTGCTCACCCTCAAGCTGCGACTGGTGATCGCCTCGGTCGACACCGCCCGGCAGATCGGCATCGACTGGTGGGAGCACGATCCCTGGCTCAGCTCGCGAGCCCGCCCGCCGGTGGAGCCGGGCCCCCGGGATCCGGAGCAGGTCGAGGCGGAACGCCGGCCCCGGGTGGCCCGGCGGGCCGCCCGGAGGGAGGAGTTCGATGAGTTCGACGCCTGACCTGGCCGCCGACGCCGGCCGACCCGAGGTCGGCACCGGCGTCTGGCTGCACGGCGTGGTCCGCGACGTCGATCCGGCGGTGCTCGCCGCCATCCCGGGAATGACCGGCACGCCGGTCCGCGCGGTGCGCGCCGCCGGCCTGTCGGCCGTGGTCAGCACCGCCCCGCTGACCGAGTACGGCGAGCAGGCGCTACGCCGCAACCTGGAGGACCTGGCCTGGCTGGAACGGGCCGCCCGGGCGCATCACGCGGTGGTCGACGCGCTGGCCCGCCGGGGGCCGGTGGTGCCCGCCCGGCTGGCCACCGTGCACCACGATGACGCCCGGGTGGCCGGCCAGCTGACCGGCCGGCAGGCTGAGCTGACCGGCCTGCTGGACCGGCTCACCGGTCGCGGCGAGTGGGGCGTCAAGGGCTACCAGGTGCCGGGCGCGCTGCCCCGGGCGAGCGAGGACGCCGGCACGGGCGGCGCCGGTGCGGCGTACCTGCGCCGGCGGCGGGCCCAGCTGACCGCCCGCGAGCAGGGGCAACGGATCGCCGCCGAGGCCGCAGCGGCGGTGCACGACACGCTGGCCGGGTACGCGGTCGCCGCCCGCCGGCACGCCCCGCAGGACCGCCGGCTCTCCGGCGCGCCCACCCCGATGGTGCTCAACGGCGCGTACCTGGTGGAGAGCGCCCGGCTGGCCGGCTTCACCGCCCTGGTCGCCGCGCTCGGTGAGCGGCACCCGGAGCTGCGGCTGGAGCTGACCGGCCCGTGGCCGCCGTACTCCTTCGCCGAGGAGCGCCCGGCCGGCCCGGCGCTGACCGTCCGGGAGCCGGCGTGCTGACCGGACCCCGCGCCCGATCGGACGACGCCCGGGGGCCGGCATGGTGACCACCGCGCTCGCGCCGAACAGTGCCGACGACCCGCTGGCCTACCGGCCGGTGGCCCTGGTCGACCTGCTCGACCGGGTGCTCGCCACCGGCGTGGTGATCAGCGGTGACATCACCATCGCGATCGCCGACGTGGACCTGGTCCGGGTCTCGCTGCGTGCGCTGGTCGCCTCGGTGGGCGCGCTCGCCCCGCCCGAGCTGCGGGACGCGGTGGCGAGCGAGGCTGTCGGGCCGGTCGTGGAGGCGCCATGACCGGCGGCGAGGACGCCGGTCGCGGCCTGGCCCGCCGGGCCACCGACAGCCGGGACGAGGCGGCCGAACTGGCCGCGGCGCTGGGCGAGTCGCAGCAGTGGCAGCAGCCCCGGGTCACTCCGCTGGACCGTCGGCTCGCCGTCGACCGGGACTCCGTCGAGCGGGGACTGGCCAGTCTGGTGCTCACCGTGATCGAGCTGCTCCGGCAGCTGGTGGAACGCCAGGCGCTGCGCCGGGTCGACCTGGGCGACCTCACCGAGGAACAGGTCGAGCGGATCGGCGTGACGCTGATGGCGCTGGAGGAGCAGATGGCCGAGCTGCGCGAGTACTTCGGGCTGGCCCCGGAGGACCTCAACCTCGACCTCGGCCCGCTCGGCCCGCTGCTGCCCACCGACTGACCGGCCCGCCACGCCGTACGCCCGGGCGGCGGGCTACCGGGCGCGCGCCCAGCCGGTGAAGCGCTCCGACAGGCCGACCGGCTGCGCGTGCCGGTCGAGCGCGGCGAGTTGGCCGGCGGCCTCGGCCTGGAGGGTGGCCAGGTAGACCAGCAGGGCGGCCCGGTCGTGCCGGTACTCGCCGAGCAGGCGCAGCTTCGCTGGGGAGCAGGGCCAGGCGATGCCGCAGGCGGCGCAGCGCCAGGTGGGGCGGGACGGCAGGTGCTGGGCGCGGCGGCTCACCCCGCTGTCACCTGGACGTTCGTCACCCGGTCCACCCGGACGAACGCGTACCGCTCGCGGACGGCGATCGAGCCGTCCGGGCGGACCTCACGGCCCTTCAGCTCGGCCCACTCCGCGCCCTCGAAGGGGCCGCGGCTGACGACCTCGGAGATGTGCAGCGTCAGCGGACCGCTGCCGAACCGGTACGCGTCCTCGGGCACCCGGATGACGTGGCCGACGATCAAGCTCACCAGTGCCCTCCGTTCGCGCGCCACCGCTGGCCCCGGGTGAGGTTCCCGGCCCGGCCCGGGTCGGTGGTCGGGAGGACCTGCGTCGGCTGGGTCGCCCAGGTCGGCCGCTCGTTCGGCGGCCACTGGCGGGGGAGTCGCTGGGTGGGCTTGCGGCGCCAGAATCGGAGTCGCACCGGGAACCTCCTTCACTGGTGTGGAGGGGCCGCCCCGGACGGTCGGCCGAGGCGGCCCGCGACTGGCACGACCACCGGGCCCTCGGGTCGCCTCCACCGGCCGCGCCGTCTGACGCCACCCTCGCAACCGTTGTGGTCCGATCACACTGCGTTGCACTATGGCTTCAAGATGTTCAGGACGTTCCGGAGAGGACGGGACATGAACCATGCCGTAGTCGAGGCGATGACAGAAAAGGGTGAGACGGCGGACAGCCTCGTAGCTCAGACCGGTGTGGATCCGAAGACGGCCGCGCGGTGGGCAAACCCGGGACGGATCCCGCAGACACGACATCGTGCCCAGGTCGCGAAGATTTTGGGCCGGGACGTAGCGGAACTGTGGCCGGATGTCCTGAAGCGACGAGAGCCGGCATGGTTCCGGCCGTGGGCGGACATCGAACGCGAGGCGGTCGCGCTGCGCTGGTTCGAACTGGCCTGGGTGCCGGGCCTTCTGCAGACCGAGGCGTACGCGCGGGCGACTCTCGCCGGGGAGGCGTTGACCGCCGGTGAGGTGGACCAACTCGTCTCGGCCCGCCTCGGGCGGCAGGGCGTTCTGAAGCGGGAACGCCCGCCGTTGCTTATCGCGATCATCGACGAAGGCGTACTGCGCCGCACGATTGGCGACGATCGCGCGATGATGCGTGAGCAGTGCGACCACCTGGCGCGGTGCGCGAACCTGCCGTCTGTGCAGGTTCACGTCGTGCCGGTGGGGGTAGGCATGTATCCGGGCCTCGGCGGGGCGTTCATCCTCGCGGAGTTGCCCGAAGGTTCGCGGGTGGCGCATGTCGACGGTCAGGCGCAGGCGCAGATCATCGAACAGAACGCGGAAATTGCTACCCTTGACCGGCGGTGGGCACGGATCAGCGGGGAGGCCCTACCGCGAGCGCAATCCCTGGACCTCATTCGGAAAGCGGCAGAGTCATGGACGTGACCGGCGCTCAGTGGCGCAAGAGCACGAGAAGCGGGAACAACGGTGGGGCCTGCGTCGAGGTCGCCGGCAACCTTCCCGGCGTGGTGGCGGTCCGTGATTCCAAGGACCCCGACGGGCCTGCGCTGACCTTCGCCCCGGCGGCCTGGCGGGCCTTCGTCGCCCAGGTGGCCGAGCGCGCCTGATCGACAACGCAGCACGCTGAAGCGCCCGTCCCGACTCGGGACGGGCGCTTGTGCGTCGGCCCGTACGCCCTCGGCGGCCGGCGGACCGGCGCCGCGACGACCGGCGCGTCAGCAGCGCGGCACGCCGGGGATGAAGCCGTCGTGGCCGGTCAGCACGTAGGCGTCCGAGATGTAGCGGTTGGTGCCGATCCGGTTCCAGACGTTGCTGGTGCCGTAGGTGCCGGTGACCGTGGTGCCGGTGGCCTGGCAGTAGATGCTGACGCCGGCCCCGTCGGCCACCGAGCCGACGACGGCGTAGCCGGTGCCGGGACCGGAGCGGACGTTGAGGCTCGACCCGCCGGTCTCCACCGTGCCGGAGCCGATGCCGGTGACCCCGTTGACCAGCTGCAGGTAGTAGGTCCAGTTCCAGTTGGGGCCGGGGTCGGTGTGGGTGGCGCCGGGCACCTCGCGGTGGCCGATGATGTGCGTCCGGTCCCGCGGGATGCCGTACCTGCTGGTGAGGTTGCGGGTGAGCGCCGCCGAGGCCCGGTACATCGCGTCGGTGAACCAGCTGGGGTTGTCCACGTACCCCTCGTGCTCGATGCCGATGGACTGGGTGTTGTAGGTCCAGTTGCCGGCGTGCCAGGCGATGTCCTTCTCCCGGACGGACTGGGTGACCGCCCCGTCCGAGGACCGGAACGTGTAGTGCGCGCTGACCTTGGCGGCCGGGTTCTGGAACCAGCTGATCGAACCGGCGTAGGAGCCCTGGGTCACGTGGATGACGACGTACCTGACCGGGTGGCTGGTGGGCCGGCTGGCCACTGTGTAGTTGCTGGTGCTGGCCGGCGCCCACGCGGCCGGCCCGTAGTCGGTGCTCAGCGTGCCGACGCCGCCGGTCGGCGACGCCTGGCCGAGGGCTCCCCGGTGCGGCGCGACCGGGCGGCCGGCGACGGTCACCGCCGCCTCGGCGCCAGCGGTGAAGCCGGTCCGCAGCAGGTCGTAGACGGCGTCGGCGTAGAGCCGGGCGACCGCCGGGTCGCTCGCGCCGCCGTACCGGGCGATCGGTTCGTACCAGCGGTCGACGTTGGCGCGCTCGGCCCGGCCGAGGCCGGCCTGGTCGGCGTAGGACCGCAGCACCGCCGCCGCGCCGGTGATGTTCGCGGCCGGGTCGGTGCGCAACGCCGGGAGACCCAGCCCGGTCAGCCGGGCCGCCTCCTCCAGGGTGTGCACCCGGGGGTTGCTCACCAGGTGCATGACGCCGTATCCGCCGGACGCGCTGGGCTCGCCGGCGTGCCCGTCCAGCCGGGTCTCGGCCTGGCCGAGGGCCACGAGCAGGTCGCGGGGGACGTCGTAGCGGGCGGCCGCGCCGTCGAAGGCGGCGGTCAGGGCGCCGGGCGTCGACGCCGCCCGGGCGGCGGCCGGTGCGGCGGCCGAGCCGACCGCGCCGGCCAGGCCGAGGGCGGCGACCAGCACGGCGCCGAGCAGGCGCCGAGGTCGTGGTACGCGAGATCGAACGCTCACTGCCACTCCTTAGATCGACCAATGGAGATATCTCTATGGATGAGGAGTGACGATAGGCAGCGTTCCAAAAATTGTCTACGGCCCGTGCTGTCTCTGCGAAGTTTTCCTTCGACGTCGGGCCGGCCGGTCCCGCCGGGCGGTCAGCCGGCCCGCTGCTCGGCGTACGCGGCGAGCCAGGCGACCTGGGCCGGGTCCAGCGACGGGCGGACCCGGGCGCGCGCCGCCGCGACGTGCGCGGCGGTGACCGTGGAGGCGGTCAGCGACTCCCGCATCGCGGCCAGCGCCGCCTCCCGCACCAGCGCCGCGCAGTCCGCCGCCGAGAACCCGGCCAGCTCCTCGCCCAGCCCGGCCAGGTCCACCTCCGCATCCAGCGGCACGTTGCGGGCGGCGGCCCGCAGGATCTCGGCCCGGGCCGGCCCGTCCGGCGGCGGCACGTAGACCAGCCGTTCCAGCCGCCCGGGACGCAGCAGCGCCGGGTCGACCAGGTCCGGCCGGTTGGTCGCGCCGACCACCACCACGTTGCGCAGCGCCTCCACCCCGTCCAGCTCGGTGAGCAGGGCGGCCACCACCCGGTCGGTGGTGCCCCCGTCGGTGGCCTGGCCGCGTACCGGGGCCAGCGCGTCCACCTCGTCCAGGAAGACCAGCGTGGGCGCCGCCTCCCGGGCCCGGCGGAACAGCTCGCGGACCGCCCGCTCGCTCTCGCCGACCCACTTGGAGAGCAGCTCCGCGCCCTTGATCGAGAGCACGTTCGCCCGCCCCGACCCGGCCAGCGCGGTGACCAGGTAGGTCTTGCCGCAGCCGGGCGGCCCGTAGAGCAGCACGCCGCGCGGCGGCTGCACGCCCAGCCGGGCGAAGGTGTCCGGGTAGGTCAGCGGCCAGAGCACCGACTCGGTGAGCCGCTCCTTCACCTCGACCAGGTCGCCCACGTCGTCCAGGGTCACCGTGGCCAGCTCCAGCGTGGACGCCGCCATCGTGGTCGGCCGGACCACCTCCAGCGCGGCGGTGAAGTCGGCCATCGCCACCGTCGGCGTCTCGGCCGACTTCTGCCGCAGCGCCGCCCGGATCCCGGCCTCGCGGACCAGCGCGGCCAGGTCGGCGGCGACGAACCCGGGGGTACGCCCGGCGACCTCGTCCAGCCGGACGTCGTCGGCCAGCGGCACCTGCCGGGTCAGCACTGTCAACTGCTCGCGGCGCAGCGCCGGATCCGGCAGCGGGACGGTGATCCGCAGCGAGAGCAGGTCCGGCGCGCGCAGCGCCGGGTCGACCGCCTCGGGGCGGCCGGTGGTGCAGACCACCGCCGCCCCGGCCCGGACGGTCTCGGCGAGCACCTGGCGGAACACGGTGGCCACCGGGCCCGGCTCGTCGGCCGGGGCGAGCGCCTCCACGTCGGTGACCAGCAGCACCGCCGGGCCGGCCGCGCGTACCTCGACGGCGGCGGCGCGCAGCCGCTCGGCGGCGGCCTGGTTGGTCAGCGCGGCCACCTCCGGGGCCCAGAGCGGGCAGACCCGGGCGCCGACCCGGGCGGCCACCGCGCGCACCAGCGCCGACTTGCCCGAGCCGGCCGGCCCGCTGAGCAGCACCCCGAGCGAGACCGTGGTGCCCAGCCGGCCGAGCACCTCCCGGTGGTGGAAGCCGAGGTCGAGCAGTTCGGTCAGCTCCTCGGCCTGCGCCCGCAACCCGGGCAGCTCGTCCACCGACGGGGCGCTCTCCGCCTCCGTCGCGGCGTCGCCGGCCGCGGTCCCGGCACGGCCCGCCGGCTCGGCCGGTGACCAGGCGCCACCGGCGGCCGGGCCGGGCCGGGCCGCCGCTACGGTCCCGCCC
>NZ_QGSW01000259.1:0-7525 GCF_003176715.1 Micromonospora sp. S4605 | reverse complement strand
GGTGGGCGGGGAGCCACCAGCGGTCGTCCGGGCCGGCGGGGGCCTCCGGGTACTCCCGCTGGGCCCGGTCGACCAGCGCGTCCAGCCGCTTCTTCAGGTCGGCGGTCATCGCGTTCGGGTCCGGGTAGCCGGCCGGGTCCATCGGCTCACCGACCAGGATGGTGATCGGGGTGTGCCGGCGGGTGAGGGTGCGCGGCCGGCCCTTGGTCCACAGCCGCTGGGTGCCCCAGAGCGCCACCGGCAGCACCGGCACCCCGGCCTCCTGGGCCATCCGGGTGGCGCCGCTCTTGAGTTCCTTCACCGTGAACGAACGGCTGATCGTGGCCTCCGGGAAGACGCCGACCACCTCGCCCCGGCGCAGCGCGCTGACCGCTGTCGCGTACGACCCGGCGCCCGCCCGGCGGTCCACCGGGATGTGCCGCATGCCGCGCATCAGCGGGCCGGACACCTTGTGGGTGAACACGGACTGCTTGGCCATGAAGCGGACCAGCCGCTTCGCCGGGTGCGCGCCCAGGCCGCAGAAGATGAAGTCCAGGTAGCTGACGTGGTTGCTGGCCAGCACCGCCCCGCCGGTACGCGGGACATGGTGGGCGCCCTCGACGGTGATCTTCAGGTCGAGGACCCGGAACATCGTCTTGGCGGCGGCGATCACGGGCGGGTACACGAGTTCCGGCATCCGCAGAAAATACCCCGCCCACCTGTGAGTCACGCCAGGGTCGATCGCCCGGTCGGCGCTTCTGCCCTCGGCGTACCGGCTGGGCGGTCCGGCCCGGGCGGGGCCAGGATGGCGGGATGATCGAACGCGGGGTGCTGCTCTGGATCCACGGCGGCGGTTGGCGGGCCCGCTCGACCGAGGACGGCGCGGCGCTGACCCGGTACGGGCTGCGGGTGGTGCCGGCGACCTACCGACTGGTCGACCGGGCGCACTGGCCGGCCCAGCTCGACGACGTACGCGCGGCGGCGCGGCAGGCCCGCGCGGCGGCCGGGGATCGTCCGCTGCTGGTGGCGGGCGACTCGGCGGGCGGCACGCTGGCCCTGCACCTGGCGCTGCGCGGGGTGGACCGGCCGGACGACGTGACCGCCGCGCTGGCCTACTGGCCGGCCGTTGATCCGCTGGCCGCGGACTGGCGGCGGCTGCGCCGCGACGACGACCCGTGGGCCGGCCTGCTCGGCCACCCGCCCGCCGCCGGCGACCCGGCCACCGTCGACGCGACCGTGACCACGCACGCCGGCAACCGGGTACCGGTGCTGTTGGTGCACGGCGTCGCCGACCACTCGGTCCCGGTCAGCCAGTCGGTGGACCTGGCGGCGGCGCTGCTGGCCGCCGGGCACCCGGTGCACGCCTGGATCACCCACGGCGGGCACGCGCTCGACCTGCGCCGGCCGGACCTGGCGGCGGTGACCGGGGCGTTCCTGGACACCGTCCTGCCGGCCTAGCCGCCGTGCGCCGCCCTGGCCAGGGCGGCGCACGGTGCGCTCCGGTCAGCCGGTCGGCTCCTCGATCTCCAGCCGGCCGCGGGCGAACGCGTCCACCCGGCCCCACCGGCCCGGGATGTCCAGCACCTCGATCCGGCCCATCCCGATCGGCAGCCGCGGCTCCACCGCGAGGTGCCCCTCGTGCGGCTCCAGGCCGAGCATGGTGCGCAGCAGCAGCATCGGAGTGCCGGTCGACCACGCCTGCGGGCTGCACGCCGTCGGGTACTCGACCGGGAACTTGGTCAGCTCGCGCGGGTAGCCGCCGAACGCCTCCGGCAGCCGGCCCTGGAAGTAGGTCGCGGCGTCCAGGATGCCGTTGGCGATGATCGCCGACTCCTCGGCGAAACCGTACCGGCGCAGGCCCCAGGCGATGAAGGAGTTGTCGAACGGCCAGATCGTCCCGTTGTGGTAACCGATCGGGTTGTAGCGGACCTCGCCCTCGGCCAGCGTCCGCACCCCCCAACCGGAGAAGAGCCGGGGGCCGACCAGGTGCTGGGCGATCTTCTCGGCCCGATCGTGGTCGACGATGCCGCTCCACAGCAGGTGCCCGATGTTGGAGCTGAGCACGTCGCACTGCCGGCCGTCCGGGTCGAGGGCGAGCGCGTAGAACTCGCCGTCCTCCACCCAGAAGTCCCGGTTGAACCGCTCCTTCAGCTGCGCCGCCTCACGCTCCAGCCGGTCGGCGTAGTCCGGGTCGTCCCAGAACTCGCGGGCCAGCCGCGCAGCGCGCATCTTCGCGTCGTACGCGTACCCCTGCACCTCGCAGGTGGCCCGGGGGAACGGAGGCAGCTTGCCGTCGCGGTAGGAGACCGAGTCCCAGGAGTCCTTCCAACACTGGTTCTCCAGGCCGGTGTCGGTGTTACGCCGCTCGTACCAGATGTAGCCGTTGCCGACCAGGTCGGCGTAGTCGTCGATCCACTTCAACGCCGCCCGCGACTCCTGCTCCAACTCCTTGACCAGCGCGGCGTCCCCGGTCCACTTCTCGTACTCGTCGAGCAGCACCACGAACAGCGGAGTGGCGTCCACCGAGCCGTAGTACGGGGTGTGCGGCTGCTCCTCGAAGGCGGCGGTCTCGCCGTAGCGCATCTCGTGCAGGATCCGCCCCGGGTCCTCCTCCCGGAAGTCGTCGATCCGGGTGCCCTGCAACGCGGCCAGGATCCGCAGCGTGGTCGTGGACATCGTGGGCGTGAAGGGCAGCGTCTGCAGGCAGGTCAGGATGCTGTCCCGGCCGAACATGGTCATGAACCAGGGCAGGCCGGCCGCCGGCAGCGTCGCCCCGCCGAGGGAGATCGGCGAGAAGCGCAACGCCGCCAGATCGATCAGGCTCCGCCGGTAGGTGCTGCCCAACTCCTCGTGCTGGGTGTTCACCTTGGGCGCTTTGCGCAGCCACTCCTCCAGGTCGTGCTGGAGGGCGAGCCGTTCGGTGCCGTGTGCCCGCAACCCCATCCGCAGGTCCCGGCCGCCCGGCCCGACCGCGATGGTCTGCACGTCGATCCGGGTGTCCCACTGCTGGTTCGGTTCGAGGTGGACGGTGTACGCGAAGCCCTCCCGGTCGTACCGGGCCGGCGCGGACGAGGAGATCACCGTCTCCCGGGTGAAGTTGCCCCGCCGGTAGCCGAGCCGCAGCCGGTCCGCCTCGGGCTCGGAGTAGAGCTCTCCCTTCTTGTTCAGGATCTCGTCCTTGACCTGGAACAGGTCGGCGAAGTCGGCGCCCGCCTCCATCCGGATCTCCAGGTCGACCGGCTTCTCGTCGTGGTTGAGGATGGTCAACTGCTCGCGGAAGCTGCCGCCGACCGCGCGTTCCCGGATGACCGAGAGCTTGGCGTCGATGTAGTGCGTCGCCATGCCGGGCACCAGGAAGAACCGGGCCTCGTAGTACTGGAGGTCGTCGTAGGAGAGGGCGTTGAGCCGCTCCCCGTTGATGGTCAGCACCCAGGTCGACAGAAAGCGCATGTCGAGGGAGAAGAGTCCGGTCGGCTCGGTCGGCGTCGCCTCGATGTCGCCGGTGTCCTCGGAGACCACGAAGGTGTTGCCGTCCAGGATCCGGACGGTGCTGGTCTGGCTCATCGCTGCATCCCCCTCTCGAAGCGCCGGCGCGGCCCACGGCTGTCCGGCGGGCCCGGGAAGAGCCGTTCGACCTGCACCACCAGCCGGGCGTCGCCGGTCACCGTCATGTCCCCCCGGAACAGCGCCGCGATCCCGTTCTCCCGCCCGGTGGCCAGGTCCTCGAACAACTCCGGGGTGGTCCCGACGACGGTGTCCGCCTCGGCGTCCTCCTGGCTCACCTCGACCCGGCCCCGGTCCATCCGCATCAGCCAGTGCGTGGTCTGCGCCCCCTCGTGCAGATCGAAACGCAGCGTCCCCTTGGTCTTCGCCAGCACGGGTTCGAACCCCCGCCGGTCGAGATCCTCGAAGAACCTCGTGGTCGCGTCCACCATCGGGTCCTCTCCTCCCCGTCGGTCGGTCCCGGCTCCACGCCGGCCGGGTGGGCGGCGTGCCACGTACGTCCCACCGTCCGGCGTTCGGCCTCGGTGCACCGGGTCCCCGGCCGGAGCGGCGTCAACCTCGCCCGGATCGGGTGAGCCCGCGCCCGGCTGTCGCAGCCGGGCAGTAGCCTCCGGGAAAGCCGGAACGAGGGGCGGGAGGTCAGATGGCCACGAGCGGGCCGGAGGTCAGCCGGGAGCAGGTCCTCGCCTACCGGGCGGCGGCTCAGCAGCTGCACCGCCCGGGGCGTGCCGCGGCCGACCTCGCGGTGCTCGACCTCGGCGTGCAGGACACTCCGTACGGCTCGGCCCAGCTGGCGCTCGCCGCCCGGGGTGCCCCCACCGCCGACGACGACCGGCTGGAGCTGGTCTGGTCGATGCGCGGGGCACCGCACCTGCACCGGCGCGCGGAGCTGCCCGGCCTGGCCGCCGCGATCTGGCCGCTGGACGACGCGGACGCCACCCGACGCCTCCCCGGCCAGATCCGCGAGGGCGCCCGGCTCGGGCTGGCCGCCTTCCGGGTCGCGGCGGACGCGTTCGCCGCGGTGGTCACCGGGCCGATGGCCAAGGGCGACGTGAGCCGCGCGGTCAGCGACCGGGTGCCGGCCGAGCTGACGTACGACTGCGAGCCCTGCCGCGCCCGGCACATCTCCGGGGCGCTCTTCCAGCAGGCCGGCCTCGCCGGCGGTGTACGGCTGGCGGTCTCCGGGCGGGCGGCGACGCTCGCTCCGCTGCCCGGCTGGTCCGGTCCGCCCGAACGCGCGGCCGGCACCGACGCGCTGGCGCTGGCCTACCTGCGGTTGCTCGGCCCGGCCACGCCGGCCGACGTGGCCGGTTTCCTGGGCACCAGCGCCGGCGCGCTGCGCGGTGTGTGGCCCGACGGGCTGGCCGAGGTGCGGGTGGCCGGCCGACGCGCCTGGCTGCCGGCCGACCGGCTCGACGCGCTACGTGACGCCCGGCCGGCGCCGGGGGTCCGGCTGCTCCCGCCCGGCGACCCGTTCCTGCAGGGCCGGGACCGCGACCTGCTGGTGCCGGAGAGGGCCCACCAGAAGCAGCTCTGGCGGATCCTCGGCAATCCCGGGGCGCTGCTGCTCGACGGCGAGGTGGCCGGTGTCTGGCGGGCCAAGGCGGCGGGCCGGGGCGCGCTGGAGGTGACCGTCATCCCGTTCGAGGGTTACCCGCTGCCGGCCCGCGCCCGTCGCGAGGTGGACGCGGAGGCGGCCGTCGTGGCCGCCACCCGTGGCGCCGCCGACGTGCGGGTGCGCGTCGAGCCGACCTGACGTCCCGCACGCCCGCGGACGCAGCGACGCATCGGGCGTCGGGGCGCGGGCTCACTCGGGGACTGTGCCGCGGAACGCCGCAACGCCGGCCCCCGCACCGGGGAGCCGGCGTACCGCGGCGGACAGGTCAGTTGTTCGGGTCGTCGGCGCTGATGTCGGCGAGCACCGACTGGGGCTCCCGCTCGACCGCGAGGTCGCCCATGGACACCAGCCCCACCAGGCGCCCGTCGTCGACGACCGGCAACCGACGGACGGCGTAGGTCCGCATCAGGTCCGCGGCGGCCACCGCGTCGTCGTACTGGCTCACCGTGATCACGTCCTTGCTGGTGATCCGGTTGAGCGCTGTGTTGTTCGGGTCCAGGTTCTCCGCCACGGCCCGGACCGTGATGTCCCGGTCCGTGACGATGCCGACCACGTCGTCGCCGTCGGTCACCACCACGTCGCCGATGGCGCTGTCGCGCATCTCCTGCGCCGCCGCGGTGAGCGTGTCGTTGCCGTCCATCGTCACCAACCGGGTCGTCATGAACTCTCCGACCGTTGTCATGGTGCTCCCCTCTCGGTTCGGCACCGGCGGTCTACCCGCCGCCCCGCCGGGGTAACGCGCCCGGTCGCCGTGGGCGGGGGAGCGGCCGGGCCGGATCAGCCGCGGGGCGGGGCGCCGTAGACGCGCTCGACGTGCAGCCGCAGCACCAGCCGCCGTTCGGCGATCATCGCCCGCCGGTAGTCGTCCCAGTCGGGATGTTCGCCCTGGATCGACCGGTAGAGCCCGACCAGTTCCTCGACGGTCGCGTCCGCCGGGTCCGCGGCCACCGGGGTCAGCTCGGCCCGCGCGTCCGCCACCGCGTACGCCCAGCCGTCCTCGCTGCTGACGTGGAAGCTGGCCCGCGGGTCCCGGCGGAGATTGGCAGTCTTCGCCCGGTCGTCGGTCACCGACACCCGGATCACGCCGCGGTCCCGGTCGAAGGCGTAGACCACTGTGGACAGCTGCGGCCGGCCGTCCCGGCGGATGGTCGCCAGCACCCCCATCCACCGCCCGGCGATCAGGTCGGTCAGCGCTTCCCGGGTACGGTCGTCCGGCACCGCGTCCTCCTCGTCGAGTCGGGTCGTCCCGTCATCCCAGCACGGCGTCGGGTCAGCGCAACTCGGCGGCCACCAGCTCGGCGATCTGCACGGCGTTGAGCGCGGCGCCCTTGCGCAGGTTGTCGTTGGAGCAGAACAGGGCGAGACCGTGCTCGACGGTCTCGTCGGCCCGGATCCGCCCGACGTAGGTCGGGTCCTGCCCGGCGGCCTGCAGCGGGGTGGGCACGTCGCTCAGCGCCACGCCCGGTGCGTCGGCCAGCAGCTCGCGGGCCCGCTGCGGGGTGATCGGCCGGGCGAACCGGGCGTTGACCTGGAGCGAGTGGCCGGTGAAGACGGGCACCCGGACGCACGTGCCGGAGACCTTCAGGCCGGGGATCTCCAGGATCTTGCGGCTCTCGTTGCGCAGCTTCTGCTCCTCGTCGGTCTCCTCCGAGCCGTCGTCGACGACGGAGCCGGCCAGCGGGAGCACGTTGAACGCGATCGGCTGGGCGAAGGAGCGCGGCGCCGGGAACTCGACGGCGGCGCCGTCGAAGGTGAGGCCGCTGGCGTGCTCGGCCACCTTGCGGACCTGCTCGTCCAGCTCGGCCACGCCGGCCAGGCCGGCGCCGGAGACCGCCTGGTACGTCGAGACGACCAGGCTGACCAGCTCCGCCTCCTCGTGCAGCGGGCGCAGCACCGGCATCGCGGCCATCGTGGTGCAGTTCGGGTTGGCGATGATGCCCTTCGGGCGTACGGCGGCGGCGTGCGGGTTCACCTCGGCGACGACCAGCGGCACCTCCGGGTCCATCCGGAACGCGGAGGAGTTGTCGATCACGACCGCGCCGGCGGCGGCGACCCGGGGAGCGAGCTCCTTGGCGGTGCCCTTACCGGCTGAGAAGAGCACGATGTCCAGACCGGTGTAGTCGGCGGTGGCCGCGTCCTCGACGGTGATCTCGCCGTCCCGCCAGGGCAGCGCGCGCCCGGCCGACCGGGCCGAGGCGAACAACCGCACCTGCTCCGCCGGGAACTCCCGCTCGCCCAGCACCTGCCGCATCACGCCACCGACCTGGCCGGTGGCCCCCACAATGCCGATCCTCATGCCCGCGAGGCTACCCAGCCCCGGCCCCGGACCGGGAACGCTTTCCCACCGCCCGGGCCGACGCCACACCAGGCCCGGGCGGTGGGAAAGCGTTCCCGGTCCGGGGCCGGGGCTGGGTAGCCTCGCGG
>NZ_QGSW01000395.1:0-7565 GCF_003176715.1 Micromonospora sp. S4605 | reverse complement strand
GGATCCCCGCCCGGGCCCCGCCATCGGGCCGGCCCCGCCGCCGTCAACCAGGCGCGTCGGTCCGTTCCAGGAAGAGCAGTTGGGCCCGCTTCTCGGGCAGGTCCACCTGCGGGCCGGCGACGAATCCGGAGCGCAGCAGTCGCCGGATCGCCCGCTCGTTGCGCGCGTCCGGCTCCACCACGATCCGGCGCCGGTCCGGATCGGACAGGACGAAGCGGAGCATCTCCGCGACGACGGTGGCGGTGAACCCGTGCTCGGTCGACGTCGGCGGGCCGAGCAGCAGGTGGATGCCGTAGTCGCCGGGGCGTACGTCGTAGCACTCGCCGACCGGGTCGGCGTACGGGTCGTAGGTCTGCAGCAGCGCGACCGGCACGCCGTTCCGGTGCACCAGGTACGCGTGGTGCGTACGCAACGAGTCCAGGTACCGGTAGATCTCCGCGACCCGTTCCCGGTCGGCGTCGAGCATCCCCCAGAACCGGGCCCGCTCCTGGCTCACCCAGCCGTGCAGCAGGTCGATGTCGGTGTCCGGGTCGACCGGCCGGATGGTCACCGTCCCGAAACCGGGAACCTCCCTGGCGTACCGGTGCGGATCGGCGCCGGGCTGCTCAACGCTCATCTCGCTCCTCGGTGAGCTGGTCCCAGTCGGTGACCACCCGGGCCAGTCGCCCGGCCAGCCAGAGCGGCTGCTGGTCATCGTGGTGCGGGTCGCCGGGCACACCGGCGGCGCCGTGCGGCACCACCCAGCGGCTCTCCTCGCGCCGGGCCAGGTCCCAGACGTACCGGGCGACCGGGGCCCGCAGGCAGACGTCGGTCACCCCGGGCACGCTGGAGGTGGCCAGCACGCAGTCGTGGTCGCCGGCCAACTCCGGCCCCGGCGCGGCGTCCGGCTCGGGCAGCGCGCGCCACGGCGCGAGCCGGTGCCGGTCACCCCAGCTGCCGTCGGGGTCGGCGGCGGCCAGCTCCTCGACCGCCGCCCGCACCAGCGCCGGCCGGTCCACCTCGGGCAGTCCGGTCCGCAGCAGCGCCTCCAGCGCGTAGCCGACCCGTGGGGCGAGCGCCAGCCAGGGCCGGAACAGTTCCGGGTAGGCTGGCGGGTCGGCCAGCGCGGCCAGTGCGGGGTGGGCCGCGAACCGCCGGACCACCGCGGCGCGCAGCGCGGCGAAGGCGCCGGCGTCGACGCTGCCGGCGTCCATCCGGCGGTCCCAGCGGCGCAGCCGCTCACGCAGCGCCGCGGCCCGCGGGCTCAGCCCGGTGAGCCCGTCGAGCAGCGCCAGCAGCGGCTCGGCCGACGCCAGGTAGGTGTCGGTGTGCACCCGGGCCATGTCCTCGGCCCGCCAGGCGGTCGACGCGTCGAGCAGGTGCCGGATCCGGTCGGCCCGGTGGGGCGGGGCGAACTCCACCCCGAGCGGCGCGGCCAGGCCGCGCTGGTTCGCCATCACCGCGACGCCGTCGACCTCGGCCCGGGGGAGCGGGGCGTGCCAGCCCCGCCAGGCGTGTCCCGGCTCCCAGGCCGGCACCACCCGCAGCCGGTTGTCCGGGTGGCGTACCGGCACCGCGCCGGCGACCCGGTGCAGCAGGCCCCCGGCGGTGTCCGCCGCCTGCACCACGTTCACCGGCTCCACCCAGTTGTCGAAGGCGGCGTCCACGTCGGCGACGGTACGCGCCCGCAGCAGCGCGGGCAGCGCGGCGAAGCCGAGCCTCCCGGTGACCCGGGGCGGGTAGCGCAGGCTGACCGCCGTCCCGTCGTCCGGGCCGCCGGCGATCACCGGACCCCGGTCGGTCTCCACCACCTCGACCTCGACCGGCGCCGACCCGGCCACCTCGATCGTCTCCAGGTGTGCCCGGACCGGCCGCCAGCCGTCCGGCCCGTACGCCTCCACCGCCGCGCCGCGCCGGCGCAGCCGCTCGGCGTACAGGTCCTGGTAGTCGGCCATCGCGTTGGTGATCGCCCAGGCGACGGCGCCGGCGTGCCCGAAGTGGCCGATCCCGGGCACCCCGGGCACGGCCAGCCCCAGCACGTCGTACTCCGGGCAGGCGAGCCGGACCTGCTGGTAGATGCCCGGGTCCTCGACGAAGCGGTGCGGGTCGCCGGCGAGCAGTGCCGCCCCGCTCGCGGTGCGCTCACCGGCCACCAGCCAGCCGTTGCTGCCGGAGGTGGCCGGCCCGTCGGTGTGGAAGAGCGTGACCGCGGCGTCGCCCAGGTGCCGGGCCACGTGCTCGCGCCACAGCTTGCCGGGAAAGCCGGCGAACAGGATGTGGTGGGTCAGCCAGAGCGCCAGCGGGGTCCACGACTGCCACCGGCCGGGGGCCAGGCCGGTGGCGGCGAACTCCGGGGCCCGGGCGGCTCCCTCGGCGAGCCCGGCGTTGACCCCGTCGACGTAGTGCCCGACCCAGCTCGCGGTGGCCGGATCGAGGCCGGCGTGGCAACGCCGGGCGGTGTCGTCCAGCCGGACCCGGCGGGCGAACCGGTCCCATTCCACCGCCTCCACGCCGAGGAACGCCGCGCTGGTGCCCTGCGACCGGTGCCGCTCGACCTCCAACTGCCAGGCCCGGTCGACGGCGGCGTTGCGGCCCTGGGCGAAGGCCAGCTCGTCGGCGTTGTCAGCGCGCAGGTGCGGCACCCCCCAGGCGTCCCGGTAGACCCGGATGCTCATCGCGGGCCCCCGCCACCGGCCGGACGACCGGGCGCGCCACGCCGGGCGGTCGGGTCGGTCACGGCGCCACCGCGCCGGGCGGCCGGGTCGGTCACGGCGCCACCGCGCCGGCCCGGCGGCGGGCGGCGGGTACGACCAGCGGGGTGCCGCTCTCCGGGTCCTCGATGACCCGGCAGGGCAGCCGGAACACCTCTTCGACCAGCTCGGCGGTGACCACCTCGGCCGGCGGCCCGGCGGCCACCACCCGCCCCTCGCGCATGGCGATCAGGTGGGTGGCGTAGCGCGCCGCGTGGTTCAGGTCGTGCAGCACCGCCACCAGGGTGCGGCCCTGCTCCTCGTGCAGCCGGGCGCAGAGGTCGAGGATCTCGATCTGGTGGGCGATGTCGAGGTACGTGGTCGGCTCGTCCAGCAGCAGCAGCGGCGTCTGCTGGGCCAGCGCCATGGCGATCCAGACCCGCTGCCGCTGCCCGCCGGAGAGCTCGTCGACCGCGCGGTCGGCCAGGTCCGCGACGCCGGTGGCGGCCATCGACTCGGTCACGTTCCGCTCGTCCTCGCGCGACCACTGGCGCAGCAGCCGCTGGTGCGGGTAGCGGCCGCGGGCGACCAGTTCGGCCACCCCGATCCCGTCCGGCGCGATGGACGACTGGGGCAGCAGCCCGAGGGTGCGGGCCACGCTGCGCGCCGAGCGGCGGTGGATGTCCTCCCCGTCCAGCAGCACCGACCCGGCGGCCGGCCGCAGCAGCCGGGACAGCGCACGCAGCAGGGTCGACTTGCCGCACGCGTTCGGGCCGATGATCACCGTGAACGACCGGTCCGGCACGGCGACCGTCAGGTCCTGCGCGACAGTGCGGCGCTCGTAGGCGAGCGTCATCGCCTCGCCGCTGAGTCGGTGGGGCTGCATGGTCGGTGCTCCGCTCTCGTTCGTGGTCGTCACAGCCGGCCGGCCTTCCGTTCGGTGGCGAGCAGCCAGACCAGGTAGCCGCCGCCGATCACGCCGGTGACCACGCCGACCGGCAGCTGGTGCCCGCTGAACGCCCGCTGCGCCAACTGGTCGGCGCCGACCAGCAGCGCCGCGCCGACCGCCATCGCGGGCAACAGGTTCGGCCCCGGCGCCCGGGTCAACCGGCGCGCCAGGTGCGGCGCGGTGAGCGCCACGAACGACACCGGCCCGGCGGCGGCCGCGGCGAGGGAGACCAGCAGCACCGCCGCGCCGAGCAGCAGCAGCCGCACCCGCTCCACCGGTACGCCCAGCGCGCTGGCGGCGTCGTCACCCAGCTCGATCATCCGCAGCGCCGGCCCGCAGCCGAGGAACACCACCGGCACCAGCACCGCCAGCGCGAGCAGCAGCGGCAGCGCGTTGACCCAGCCCCGGCCGTCCAGGCTGCCGGTTAGCCAGAGCACTGCCCGGGCCGCGTCCATCAGCGGCGCCCGGGTCAGCAGGTAGCCGTTGACCCCGGTGAGGATCGCGGTGACCCCGATGCCGACCAGGATCAGCCGGAAGCCGGGCAGGCCGTGCCGCCAGGCGAGGGCGTGTACCAGCACCCCGGTGACCAGCCCGCCGGCCACCGCTGCCGCGCCGAGCGCCAGGCTGCTGCCGCCGGCCACCACCACCAGCAGCGCGCCGGTGGACGCGCCCTGGGTGAACCCGAGCACGTCCGGGCTGCCCAGCGGGTTGCGTACCAGCGACTGGAAGACCGCGCCGGCCAGGGCCAGGGCGGCGCCGACGCAGACGGCGGTGACCAGTCGGGGCAGCCGCAGCTCGGTGACGATGAACTCCTCCGCCGGGCTGCCCCCGCCGGTCAGCGTGCGCAGCACGTCGGCGGCGCTCATCGGGTAGTCGCCGCTGCCGAGGGCGAGCACGCCGAGGGCCGCGGCGAGCAGTGCGCAACCGGCGCCGACGACGAGCGCGCGGGGGCGCAGCCGCAGCGACACCCCGCCCGGGGTCCGCAGGACGATCACGGGTGGGCCACCCTTCCCCGCCGGATCAGCCACAGGAACAGCGGCCCGCCGAGCACCGCGGTGACCATGCCGACCTGGAGTTCGCCGGGGCGACCGAGCACCCGGCCGAGCACGTCGGCGCCGAGCAGCAGCACCGGCGCGAGCAGCGCGCAGTATGGCAGCAGCCAGCGCAGGTCCGGCCCGGTCAGCGCGCGGACCAGGTGCGGTACCAGCAGCCCGACGAAGACGATCGGACCGCAGGCCGCGGTGGCCGCCCCGCAGAGCAGGGTGATCGCGGCGATCACCACCGCCCGGATCAGGGCCGGCCGGGCGCCCAGCGCCCGCGCGGAGTCGTCACCGAGGGCCAGGGCGTTGAGCGAGCGGGCGGCGACCAGCGCGACCAGCAGGCCCGCGCCGATGAACGGCAGCACCCGCAGCACCGTCGCGGTCTCGGCGCTGGCCAGCGAGCCGACCGTCCAGAACCGCAGCCGGTCCAGCGACGCCGCGTCGAGCAGCATCACCGCGCTGACGTACGAGTAGAGGGTGGCGTTGAGCGCCGCGCCGGCCAGCGCGAGCCGGGCCGGGGTGGCCGCCCGGCCGCCGCCGACCGCGTACACGCCGACGGTGACCGCGGCGGCGCCGAGCAGCGCGAACCAGACGTAGCCGTCGATCGCGGTGACGCCGAGGAAGGCGGCGGCGGTGGCGACCGCGGCGGCGGCGCCGGCGTTGATGCCGAGCAGGCCGGGATCGGCGAGCGGGTTGCGGGTCAGCGCCTGCATCACCGCGCCGGCCACCCCGAGGGCGGCGCCGGCGAGCAGGCCGAGCAGCGTACGCGGCAGCCGCATCCGGTGCACGACGGCGTACTCGGCCGAGTCGGGATCGAGCAGCCCCTGCCACACCTCGGCGAGCGGCAGCTGTTTGGCGCCGACGGCGATGCTGAGCACGGTGACGGCGACGAGCAGTAGCAGGGCGGCGACCAGGCCGGCGGCCCGCAGCGCGGCTCGACCGCTTCGGGGTGGGGTCGGCACGGCCGGGGCCGCGGGCAGGTCACCGCTGCGTGGTGACTGGATGACGGACAGTGTGAGCTCCGGTGGGGGGTGCCGAACTTGACAGGCGATTAGGTTAGGTTAACCTAACTGGGCTGTCCACGGTCATCCCCCCCGACCCTGATCGAAAGACGACGTCATGCCTGATCCCGTGTCCGCCCGTCGACTCTCCCGCCGCGGCCTGCTGGCCGGCGGTGCCGCCACCTTCGCCGCTCTGCTCGCCGGCTGCGGAGGCGACGGTGACTCCGCATCCTCGGCGGTGAGCAAGGGTTCCGGCCCTTGGTCGTTCACCGACGACCGCAACGAGAAGGTGAGCGCCGGTGCCCGACCGACCCGCGTGGTGGCCTTCACCGGCACCGCGGCGGCGCTGGTTGATTTCGGACTCGACAAGCAGGTGGTCGGCGTCTTCGGGGAGACGAAGCGAGCGGACGGCACGAAGGACCCGCAGGCTGGCGACCTGAACGTGGAGAGCGTGGAGATCCTCGGCAACGTCTGGGGCGAGTTCAGCGTCGAGAAGTACGCGGCCCTGCGCCCGGAGCTGCTGGTCACCCACATGTACGACCCGGGCGCGCTCTGGTACGTGCCGGACGAGAGCAAGGACAAGATCCTCCCGCTGGCCCCCAGCGTGGCCGTCACCACCGCCCGGGTGCCGATGACCAAGCCGATCGAGCGGTACGCCCAGCTCGCCGAGTCGCTCGGCGCCGACCTGTCGGCCAAGAAGGTCACCGACGCCAAGGCCCGCTTCGAGGCCGCCGCCGAGTCGGTCCGGCAGGCGGTGAAGACCAACCCGGGCATCAAGGTGATGGCCGCCTCCGGCAGTCCCGACCTGTTCTACGTCTCCAACCCGAAGGTCAGCACCGACCTGATGTACTTCGCCGAACTCGGGGTCGACATCGTGGTGCCGACCAAGCTCGAGACGGGCGACTACTTCGAGGTGCTGAGCTGGGAGAACGCCAACAAGTTCCCGGCCGACCTGATCCTGCTGGACAACCGCAGCACGGCCCTGCAGCCCAAGGACCTCGCGGCCAAGCCGACCTGGGGGCAGCTGCCGGCGGTCAAGGCCAACCAGGTCACCCCGTGGGACGCGGTGCCCCGCTTCTCGTACGCCGGCGCGGCGCCGCTGCTGGAGAACCTGGCCAAGGCGATCCTGGCCGCCAAGAAGGTCAGCTGACAGCCGTCGCCGTCCGCGACCGGTACCAGCGCCGGCACCCGGCCGTGGCCCGCGCCGACCTTGGTCGGTGCGGGCCACGGGCGTAGCGGCCGGAAAGCGGCAAGCGTCAGGCGGCTCCCGGGACGGTGGCGTCCGGGAATTCCTGGTACATCACATGCAGGCCGACCCGGCCGAGAGTGGGGTGCCGGAACGCGCCCGGCACGGTGCCGACCACCGCGAAGCCCTCCCGCCGGTACAGCTCGACGGCGGCGGTGTTCGTCGCCACCACCGCGTTGAACTGCATCCCGGCGTAGCCGCGCGAGCGGGCCCAGTCCAGCGTGTACCGGCACAGCGCGGTGCCCACGCCCCGGCCGCGCGCCTCCCGAGCCACCATGAAGCTCGCCGTGGCGACGTGCGAGCCGGGCCCGGGGCGGTTGGTGCCCATCTTGGCGGTGCCGAGCACCGCCCCACCGTCCACCGCGACCACCGTGAGTCCCGGCGGCTGCTCCACCCACATGTCGTACGCCTGGCCGGCGGTCATCGCCGGGTCGTAGGGGAAGGTCTCCTGCGCCCGGATCACCTCCTGGAGGATCGGCCACACCTGGGGCCAGTCGGACTGCGTGAACGGCCGGATCTGCACGGCGAGCACCCTAGACGAGTAGTTCCGAATCCCGGTCAGTGGTCGTAGGCGATCAGTGACCGGGTGACGGGTGCGCCGGTCTTGTTGTTGTGCCAGATGGCGGCAGCCATGGCCAGGAGACGCTGGGCCACCCGCAC
>NZ_QGSW01000115.1:0-123634 GCF_003176715.1 Micromonospora sp. S4605 | reverse complement strand
CGTCACTTCTTCCCCGGCCCACCAGCAGCGCCAATTCACAAAGGAGCACCGCCGTGACCGATCCGACCAACCCGACGCCGGCTGGCGAGCCTGCCGGTCAGCCGCAGCCGGCACCGGAGCCGCCCATGGCGCCGTGGAACCCGCAGACCGACGCCACCCTGCCGTCCTCGGCCGCGGCCGAGCCGCAGGTCACCATCCCGCTCGGCGCCCCCACGTCGCCTAAGCGCTCCAATGCCCGAGCCTGGGCCGTCGGCGGCCTCGCCCTCGTGATCGCCCTCGCCGCCGGTGCGGTCATCGGCGCATTCGCCGCCGAGGACGTCGACCCGGCCGCCATCGCCAACACCTCGACGTCCCCGGCTCCCAGTAGCGCCACCCCGACGACTGCCGCGCCGACGACGGCGGCGCCGACCAGCGCCGCGCCGTCGCCGACGAAGACCACTCCCGCGCCGAAGCCGAAGCCGCCGTCCTACAAGACGTTGAGTGAGCGGCAGTGGAAGCTGATCGCCAAGAACCCCGACGCGTACATCGGCAAGACCTACGTGGTCTATGGCGTGGTTACCCAGTTCGACGCCGCGACGGGCGTCGACACCTTCCGGGCGGACGTCGCGCACCGGCGGATGGCCGACAAGTACGACTACGAGACGAACACTCTTCTCACCGGGCTGGCGGCCGACCTCGACAACCTGGTGGAGGACGACATCTTCCGCGCGAACGTGACGGTGCTCAGCTCGTTCAGCTACGGCACCCAGATCGGCGGTGAGACCACGGTCCCGCTGCTCCAGGTCGATTCGATCAAGGTCCTCTGACCTCTTCCCCTACAAACGTCAGGAGGCGTCGTGCGTCCCGATGAGTTCCTCCGCGCCCTGGACCTGCTCCCCACTCCCCTGCACGAGCGCGCCCTCGCGCTGCGCGCCTACGCCCGGGCGACCCGCTGCGCGGACTGCCAGCGGATCGGCGACGCCGTGCGCCTCGCCCTCACCGCCGCGCACTACGACGAGTTCGGCTCGGCGACCCAGCTGCTCGACGCGGCGGAGCAGCAGGCCGCCCGGCACGGCTCGGCCTGCCGGACGCAGCCGACCGACCAGCAGCTCGGTCGCGGCCGGATCGGCCGCTGGGCGGGAACGACCGCGCCGCTGGTCGCCGCCACCGACGCGAGCTGGAAGGGCCGCGCCGGCGGCATCGGGTACGTGGTCAGCGACGGCCACTACGGCCTGCGCAGCCGGGGCACCGGCCGGCTGGACCCGACCGGATACTCGCGGGTCCTGATCAACGAGCTGCGCGCGGTCGACTTCCTGCTCTCCGCTTACGAGGAGGTGCCGTCGGGGCTGACCGTGCTGCTGGACAGCCTGGCCGCCCTGCGGTACCTGCACCGGTGGCAGGCCGGCGACACCGAGGCCATGCCCGCCGGCTACAGCCTGCGGCCGCGCAGGTGGTCCGCCCAGCCCACGCTGGTGCGGCTCGCCGAGCTGGTGGCCCGGCGGCCGGACCTGTCCTTCGCCCACGTGAAGGGTCACTCCGGCCACGCCCTCAACGAGGCCGCCGATGCCCTGTCGCACATGGCGCGCCGCCGCATCGGCGAAGCCTTCGACGTACGCCCCCGGGCGCACGCCCTGGTCGACGCGTTCCTGCGCGACTGGCACGCCACCGTCCCCCACTGACCGCCCCTGCAGACTTCGCACCTTGGAGATCATCATGGCTCCCACTGAGCAGGTCAGGGCCGTCCGGTCCACGGCCGCGTCGTTCCGGTCCTGGGCGGGTCCCCGACTGGACACTCGACGGCGCGCCAGCCTCCTGCTGGTCACCGCCGCGCTCACGACCGGCATGCTGACCGGATGCGGCAAGGACCAGCAAACCACCGAGGGCTTGCCGACACTGTCGGCCAGCCCGTCGGCGAGCCCGTCCCTCACGATGAGCCCGACGCCTCCGGCCGACCGGGACGGCGACGGCCTACCTGACCTCACCGACCCCTACCCCGACGACCCGAAGAACGTCCCTCAGCAGGCGCCGATCACCGTCGAATGTGAGGACAATCAGGGCTTTTCCTCGCTGCACACCATCACACCCGGCACGGACGGGCGGCCCGACTTCACGACGGTGTGGCCCGCGAAGGCGACCTCGTGCGAGATCGAAGGCGCGATCGCCATCGTCACCGACACCGAGAAGGCCGCGTACAAGACGTCGGGCTACGACGACCAGGACATCTCGACGCTCTACGAGATCTGCGCCGCGGTCGACCCGGACGACGTCTACGCCGAGCCCGGCTTTACCGCCAGCCGCGAGCAGGTCCCCGAGATCAATGCGTCGCTGATGCTCTGCCCGAAGCATCCGTACGCGAAGAAGTGGCGTGAGGCGGTCAAGCGTGGCCAGCGCGACATCGACCTGGAGGCGCAGGGGCGGCTCTTCGGGTCCGGCACGTTCCGGGTGGGCAAGGAGATCAAACCCGGCACGTACGTGACCACGGACGTCGAGGGCTGCTACTGGGAGCGGCAGAACAGGTCCGGCGGCATCATCGACAACTACTTCACCAACAGTGCCCGCCGGGTGCAGGTGACCATCCGTTCCTCGGACTACGCGTTCAGCTCCGAGCGCTGCGGCGAGTGGCGCCCCGCCCGCTGATCTGGCCGAACGCGCCCAGGACGCTTCGACAGCCCCCTGGCCATCACTGATCCGTTCACGACATCAGCTCCACGTACCGAAACCTCTTCCACCGTCCCCCGGGCGGGTCGGCACGTTCACCGGCCCGCGGACACCTCGCGCCTGGAGACGACCATGCAGCTTCCCCGCCAGCACACCCCCGCACCGGCGACCGTCGGCAGGTCCCGTACCGAACCCCTGGTCGAGCTGATCTTCGAGCGGCTCGCCGACGACGACGTGCCCGACCACACCGCCGAGGTGGTCCTCGCCGCGCTCAGCGGCGACGCCGACCTGGCCGCCGCCCTGCGGGGCGAGAAGACCAGCATCGGCGCGGGTCCCTCGGTCGACGAGGGCCCGAAGGAGCAGATCTGGCTCTCCGCGGTCACCGTCGCCGGGTTCCGCGGCGTCGGCCCGGAACGCACGCTTCAGATCGACCCTGGTCCGAGCCTCACGCTGGTGGTCGGCCGCAACGGCTCCGGCAAGTCGAGCTTCGCCGAGGCGGTGGAGCTGGCGTTGACCGGTGACAGCGCGCGGTGGGCTGACCGCAACAGCGTCTGGCGTACGGGGTGGCGCAACCTGCACTCCCCCGACCCGTGCTGGATCGTGGCGGAGCTACGGGTGGACGGCGTGGCGACGCCGGTGACGGTGACCCGGTCGTGGCCGCTCGGCGCGGCGCTGGCCGACGCGGAGGTCACCGTCACCAGCGACCAGGGTCGGCACGTCGACCTCGCCGAGCTGGGGCTGGCCCGCCCGCTGGAGCTGTACCGGCCGTTCCTCACCGCCGCCGAGCTGGGCCGGCTGACCGCCGGCACGCAGAGCCAGCTCTTCGACGCGATCTCCGCGATCCTCGGTTTGGAAGCGATCACCGAGGCCGACCAGCGGCTGATGGCCGCCGCCCGGCCCGTCGAGGCAGCCATCAAGGAGGTACGCGCGCAGCGCGTCGCCCTCCTCGGCAGCCTGGCCGACATCGCCGACGACCGGGCCCGGCGGGCCAGGGTGCTGCTCGCCGGTCGGGGCGCGGTCGATCTCGCGGCGTTGACAGCGATCTGCGACGAGCCCGACGAGGTCACCGCCGACGGGCCGCTGCTGCTGTGCCGGCGGCTGGTCGAGCTGACCCTGCCGGCCCCGGAGGAGGTGAACCGGCTCGCCGCCCAGCTGACGGAGGCCACCGCCGAGGCCCGGCGGCACGACGGCGGGCGGTCCCGGGCGGCGCTGCGCAGCGCCGAGCTGCTCCGCCTCGCCATCGAGCACCACCAGGACGCCGGCGACGGCCCGTGCCCGGTCTGCGCCGCCGGCACCCTCGACGCCCAGTGGCAGACGGCCGCGTCCGCGTCGCTGGCGCAGTTGCGGGACCGGAGTCTCGCCGCGCAGGCCGCGGCCGCCCGGCTGGATGCGCTGCTGCGGCAGGCGCGTCACCTGGTCGACGACGTCACGGTGCCCGACGGCGACCTGCCGGACACGCCGCTCGACGCGCTGCGCGAGGCGGTGGCCGCGCTGCGGGACGTGCCCGGTGAGCCGGCGGAGCTGGCGGCGCACCTCACCGCGCGGTACCCGGCGGTGGTGACGGCGGCGCGGGCCGCCCGCGCGTACGCCGAGGGGTTCCTGCGGCAGCGCGACACCGGCTGGCGGCGGGCGGCGGCCGAGCTGCGCGGCTGGGTCGACGCCGCCGGCCGGTTGCCGGAGCGGGAGGCGACGCTTGCGCGGTTGAAGGCGGCGCGGGCCTGGCTGAAGGACACCGCGGCGCGGCTGCGCAACGAGCGGGTGGCGCCGTTCGCCGAGCACTCGCAGCGGATCTGGGCGCAGCTGCGGCAGGAGAGCAACGTCGAGCTGGGTGCGATGACCCTCGCGGGCACGAACACCCGGCGGCGGGTGGTGTTCCCGGTGAGCGTCGACGGCGCCGACAACGGCACCGCGCTCGGGGTGATGAGTCAGGGCGAGATGCACGCCCTCGGGTTGGCAACGTTCCTGCCGCGCGGCTGCGCGCCGGAGAGCCCGTTCCGGTTCATCGTCGTCGACGACCCGGTACAGAGCATGGACCCGGCCAAGGTGGACGGCCTGGCGCGGGTGCTCGCGGAGCTGGCCGAGCAGCGGCAGGTGGTGGTCTTCACCCACGACACCCGCCTGCCGGACGCGGTCCGCCGGCTCGACCTGGGCAAGGCGCGGATCATCGAGGTGACCCGGGCGGAGCGGTCGGTGGTGACGCTGCGGACCGCCTCCGACCCGGTGACCCGCTACCTGGACGACGCGTACGCGCTGGCCCGCAACGAGGAGATCGCGGCCGAGGTACGCGGACCGGTGGTCGCGGAGCTGTGCCGCTCGGCGATCGAGGCCGCCTGCCACCGGGTGATCTGGCGGACCCGGGTCGGGCGGGGCGTGCCGCACGCCGACATCGAGAAGGCGATCGAGGCGGCCTCCCGGCGGCTCACCACCATCGTCGCCCTGGCAGCCTTCGACGACGCCGACCGGGGCGGTGACGTACTCGGCTGGCTCAACCGCCGACACGGGCGACGCGCCGTCAACGCCTACCAGGCGTGCCGGGAGGGCGTGCACGGGGCGTACCTGGCGGACCTGCCCGGACTGGTCGCGGACGCCCGCCTGCTCACGGCGGCGCTGTCGTGACCGCGCCGACCCCACAGCGCTGCCTGGCGGCGGCCGACCAACTGCTGCGCGGCGCCGGTGCGCTCGGCGCCGCCGCGCTGACGGCCGGCTGGTGGCCGCGGGCCTGCGCCTGCCTGATCCGGCTCGCCCTCGAAGGCGGCATCGACAGCTACTGGCGGCGGGTCAAGCCGACCGTGGCCGCCTGCCGGCAGGGCCGCGCCAAGCAGCTGATGCTGCGCGGCCGGCTCGGCCCGGGCACGGAGACCGCCCGGCGGGTGGCGTTCGCCTGGGCGACGCTCTCCGCCGCCGCGCACCACCACTGCTACGAGCTGGCACCCACCGCTGCGGAACTTCGTCGCCTGCACACCGAGGTGAGCGCCCTGCTCACCCGACTCGACGGAAGAACGGAATCCGGAGGATGACCTACCCACAGCCTGGCCACGACCCCTACCAGCCGCAGCCGCCGATCTCCGCCGTGCCGGGGCCGTACCCGCCGGTGTCCGCTGTGCCCGGCCCGTACCAGGTGTCGGGTGTGCCCGGCCCGTATCCGCCGGTCTCCGTCGCGCCCTACCGGCCCGGCGATTACCCGCCGGCGGCGCAGCGGGCGGCGGTGCAGCCTCCGCTCACCTCGGGCATGGCGACGGCGTCGATGGTGCTCGGGATCCTCGGCGTGCTCGGCGGCTGGTGCCTGTTCGGCCTGCCGTGCATCCTCGCCGTCGTCCTCGGCCACCTCGCCCTGCGGGAAACCCGGGACGGCACCAGGTCCGGCCACGGCATGGCGGTCGCCGGTCTGGTCATGGGCTACGTCTTCGTCGGCCCGATGATCGCCTTCACGTTCCTGGTGTTCTTCGGCAGCGCCCTGGGCGCGGTCACCCCGGCACCCACCCCCTGACGGTCGCCAGCGTGCCCTGTTCGTGTCGGTGGCGAATGCTTCGTCCCGAGGGCGTCGCGCGGCCTGGCGGTGCAACCGCGGTCCGGCCTGGCCGGAACGCCCGCAGCTTACCGCCGCGCTCCGATACAGGCTACGAACCGGCCACGCCGAACGCCCGGATCACGGTCTGGTCGATGGAGGCGCCATCGCCGCCGGTGGCCACCACCCGCAGGCTCACCGTCTCCGCGCCCTTCGGGTGCGCGACGGTGGCGACGAACGACCCGTCGCCGGCGGCCTTGACCTTGTCGACCTCCCGCCACGTCCCGCCCGCGTCGTGGGAGGCCCACACCCGTAGCGACACGTCCGCTGGTTGGTCTCGGCGGGCCTGGGGGTAGACGCGTAGGCCGACCTCGGTGGGTTCGCCGGCCGCGACGTCGCCGTTGAGATCAGTCGGCACGTCGTAGTCGATTTGCAGCAGATCCAGCAGCTGCTGGCCGCCGGCCGGACGGCTGGACGTGAATCCCCACGCCGTGTGGCTGCTGGTGGAGTGCTGCCACCAGGGCTCGGACTGGCGTACGTCGAGTTCGAGGCGGTACCGGGCGTGCTCGGCCGACGCTGGCCAGGTGCCCTCCAGGCCGCCCCGCTCGGCCACGAGCTCGCCGTCGCGGTAGAGCCGGGACTCCGAGTCACCGGCCCGCTCGGAGTAGTGCTCGCCGCTGTCCAGCAGGCTGCGGATCTGGATGGTGAACTGGTCACCGCTGCGGTAGCCGGGGATGCCCCACCGCGCGTCGTCCTCGTCACCGACCGCTGGGACGCCGGGCCGCACGACCGGGCGGAACCAGTCCTCGGTGCGCTTCTGGCCGGCAGTGTAGGACCGGGGTGACCCGATCAGGCCGCCGTCCTGGCTCACGGTGTGCCAGGTCATCGGGCGCCACACCACGTCACCCGGGCTGGCCCACTCGGTCCGCGCCGACGGGACCGCGATTTCCTGCGCCCTCCGCAGGACGAAGCTGTCGTACGGCCGGCGCGGGAACAGCACCTCCGCGCCGCGCTGCGGCGCGCCCGAGGCGTGGTAGCTCGCCGCCGTCCGGGCCAGCGACAGGTGCTCGACCGTCCGATCGATCGCCGCCGGGACGTGGCCGGTGTGGTAGGGGAACAGGTCGTAGACGTACGGGCTGTCCGGGGTACCGGCGATCTGAAGCTTGGCGGGACCGGCCGAGAGTCGGGTCAGCAGGTCCCGGCCCGGTGCCTGCTCGATGGTGAACGACGGGATCGGCGAGGTGGTCGGCACGGCCGCCAGCAGGAAGCCCGGCCGGTCGTGGTAGACGATCGCCGCCGCCGCACCCGCGTCGCCGACCGTGCGGACCTGCTCGGCGACGCTGACGGCGTCGGAGCGCTCGATGACCGCCAGCTTGCCGCTCAGGTCGCGCCCGGCGACGTCCTGCGGCGTTGCCCGTCCGGCGTCGACCAGATCATAGGTCCGGCGCCCGTCGATCCGTGGCGACCCGATGCTGTACTCCGCCTCCAGCGTCGCGGGCACACCGGCCAGCTTCATGGTGAACTCCGGCGCGTACAGCTCCCAGTGGGAGGAGAGCTCGAACTCGCCGCGCGTCACGGGCTCGGTCTCCGTGGCGTACGCGGCATCCACGTATCTGTCCAACAGGTAGTGCACGGCGAAGCTGTGCCGCCCCGAGGCGCGGTGGTAGCCGATCGTGATCTGGCGGGCCTCACTGGGCTGCGGGGTCACCGGATCCAGCCGCTGTCCGGTGCGCCCGTCGAGCACGATGCGGGTGTCCTCGGTCAGGGTGATCTCCGGTTTGCTGACCATGGCGATCTCCCGGCCGAACGCCCCGGCGTCGTCCATCGTCCAGAGGAAGCTCGTCAGGCTGTAGGTTCCGACTGGGACGGAGAAGACCGCCGGTCCGGCGCCGCCCTTGCCGCCGAAGATTCCGCTGGTCCACCGGCCGGTGTCCAGGTTCCACAGGTCGACCGAGCTACCGCCGGCGGCCGCCGAGCCGTCCTGGGCGATGCCCTCGACGACCAGCTCAACCATCCTGGGCTCCTTGAACACCCCGAGGCTGGTGTGCACCGTCGTGCCGTCCTCGGCGGTGGCCCGGACCTGGCCGCCGTACAGCCCGGTGTCGCCCAGGTCGGGGTCCAGGGTCAGCCGGACCTCGGCGCTTCCGCCGGCCGGTACCGTCACGGTCGAGGCGTCCGTGGTGAACATGCCCGCCGGGGCGGGTGCGCCGGTGGTCGTGGCGGCCTCGATGGTCAGACCCAGGGTGAGCGCCCGGTCGCCGGAGTTGCGGTAGACGATCGTCCTGGTGACGTCGTCCCGGTCCTCCTCGGACCAGGCGTACCTGCCGAAGCTGACCGAGCCCGGGCTGGCCGTGACCGGTTGGGCCACCGCGCGGGCGACATCCACACGGCCGGCACCGACGTCGTACACGCTCGCTCCGGCGACACTCGCCGACGAGCCCATCAAAGTGGCCTTGATCTGCTCACCATCCCATTCCGGGTGGCGCTGCTTCACGATCGCCGCCGCTCCGGCCACGTGCGGGGCGGCCATCGAGGTGCCGGAGGCCGTCACGTACCGCTCCCCGACCGGGGTGCCCAGGGTGGTGCCTTCGGCCCGGGCGGCCACGATGCCGACCCCCGGGCCGGCGATGTCGGGCTTGACCGCGTAGTCGCCGGCCCGGGGGCCCCGGCTCGAGAAGGAGGCGGGCGAATCGGACCTGTCCACGGCGGCGACCGACAATGCCGCGTCCGCGTTGCCCGGCGCCCGTGCCGTCAGCTCGTCCGGTCCGGTGTTGCCGGATGTCGCGACGAACAGGGTGTCGGAGCTTGCACTCAGCTCGTTGACCGCCTGGCTCATCGGGTCGGTGCCGTCGGTGACCTCGGTGGAGAGGCTCATGTTGACCACGGTGGCCCCGTTGGCCACCGCCCACTCCATGCCATCGATCAGCCACGAGCCCATGCCCGAGCCTTCGTTGGTCATCACCTTGCCGACCAGCAGGTCGGCTCCGGGTGCGACCCCGACGTACCTGCCACCGGAGGCCGCGCCGGTGCCCGCCACCGTGGACGCCACGTGGGTGCCGTGGCCGTGCCCGTCGGTGATCCCGGTGCCGCTGAAGTCGGCAGAGCGCACGACCTGTCCGGCCAGGTCTGGGTGTGTCGGGTCGTATCCCGTGTCGAGCACCGCCACCCGCGCTCCGGTGCCGTCGAAGCCGGCCGTCCACGCTGTCGGCGCGCCGATCTGGCGCACGCTCTCGGCCAGGTCAGGCTTGAGCACCGGGTCGAGCCAGACCTTGCTGATCCCGCCGGTCGAGCGTTGCGTGCCCGTGGGCAGGGTGCGCTTGATCCCGGACCAGAACCGGGCCGCCTCCGCGGTGGAGACCGTGACCGCCAGCGCGTCGATGCTCTCCAGGGCAGCCGTCCGCTTACTGTGCGCCGGCGGCCGGCGGCTCGCCAGGGTTCCGACGCCGGGGCCCTCGTCGTACTCGACGATGAGGGGCACAGCGTCCTGCCCGGACGGCACGCCGAGCAGGCCGGTGACGTTGAACAGCTCGCGGTCGAGGGAGCCGGCCGCGATGTACGACTGGGCCTCCGTCGGAATGACGTACACATCCGCGTCGTGCCGCACCACCGTGACGTTGGCACGGGTCCCGTCGTCGCCGGGCAGCAGCGTCGCCAGGTAGCTGCCGTCCCGGTCCCGGGCCACCGCGACCCGATCGCCGGTGATCAGCACGACTGTGCCCACCGTGGTGACGGTGCCCGACGACGGTGCCGGACCGACGGACGCCGCCGGGTCGTGGGCGGCAGCCAGCGGTGGCGCAACCACGCCCGCCACGACGCTCGCGGCCACGGCCACCGTGAACGCTCTCGTCCAGGTGCGCCCCGCTCCGGCCACACCGAACAGACCCCGTGGCATCCGCATCCCCCTCGTGCAGGTACGACCCTTGCGAGTCCGAGGATCATCGCAGCGGTGTCGCACGGGCCGCTAGCATCCGCGGTGGCGTACTCCTGCCAACGACGGGAACACGCCACGAAGGGATGGTGGAGGTGGACCTGCGCGCCCTGGGTCTGTCGGCGGACGAGTGCGCAATGTATCTGCTGCTGGTCGACCGACCCGCCGCGACCGCCGATGACGTCGGTGAAGACTGGCGGTCCACGTCGGGTGACTCCCCGGCCGCCGTCCTCACCTCGCTGGAGGCGAAAGGGCTGGTCACCACGCTGGCGGGGCACCCGGTCCGGCACGCCGCGGTCGCCCCCGACGTCGCGCTCGACAACCTGAGCCGGGTACGCGAGCAGGAGATCGCGAAGGCCCGGGCCCTCGCCGGTGAGCTGACCGAGCGGTGGCGGCGGGCCGGACGTGCCACGGTGCCGGCCGGGATCATCGAGGTCGTGGTGGGGCGGCAGGCGACCCTGCAACGCTTCGAGCAGATCCAGCGGACCTCCACGACGGAAGTCCTCATCATCGACACCCCACCGTACGCGGCGGAGCACCTGGGCAACCCGCTGGAGACCCAACTACTGACCGAGGGAGTGACCAGCTATCGCTGCCTCTACGACCGGAGCGCGCTGGAGACTCCCGGCAAGTACGAGGCGATTCGTGGCCTGGTCGCCGCCGGGGAGGTCGCCCGGGTGATCCCGGGGCTGCCGCTGAAGATGGTGATCGGTGACCGCCGCATCGCGATGCTGCCGTTGGAGACGGCACCGGAGGCGATCACCGCCGCCGCCGTCATCCACCCCTCGTCCCTGTTGGACTCGCTGCACCTGCTCTTCGAGACGCTCTGGCAGCAGGCCACCCCGCTCGTCGCCGGCCCGACGCCCGGGTCGCTGCGGACCGGGCCGCGGCTGGATCCGCTGGAGCAGAACGTGGTGCGGCTGCTGGTCGCCGGCCTGACCGACAAGGCGATCGGGCGCCAGCTCAACCTCGCGGAACGGACGACGCAGCGTCGGGTGCAGGCAATCATGCAGGCGTACGGCGTCCACAACCGTCTCCAGTTGGGCATCCGGCTGGCTCAGGAGGGCTGGGCCTGAACGCGCGACGCCAGTTCGATGCGAGGTGCGGGCCGAAACAGACTGATGGCAGCCAAAGGTGTCAGACTGATGATCTTTCATTCTTCGCGGACATTCGGAAGGACGTGGCAGGTGCCGAACAGGTCTGGCGAGGTTGACGCGTTCATGGCCACTCTCGATCACCCGCTGAGAGCCGGTGTCGAGGAGTTGAGATCGGCAATCCTGGCGTCGAACGCTGACATCTCGGAGCATGTGAAGTGGAACGCCCCGAGCTTCCGATACAACGGAGATGACCGCGTCACCTTCCGGCTTCGCCCCGCTGATCGCCTGCAACTCATCTTCCACCGCGGCGCGAAGGTCCGATCGGACGTTGCCGATTTCACCTTCCACGATTCCACCGGGCTGGTGACCTGGCTGGCACCCGACCGGGGCGTCGTTACCTTCCCCGACCTGGAGACCATCCAGTCCCAGCAGGCAGCTGTAGTGTCCCTGGTGAACCGCTGGGTCCGGGCATAGCGCTACCCGACACTTCCGGGCGTCAGTAGCGGCGTACGACGTCGGCGGCGTCGTCGGTGGTGGCACCGGGATCGAACAGCACCTCCAGGCACGCCGCCTGCGGCCCGTCGTGCCCGAAGCCGGCGATGACGCGATTCGGATCGAAACGGTGGCTCTCCCGCACCAGGTTCCAGGCGGGCTCGCCCGACCGCAGGCACACCACCGCGTCCGGCTGCGTGCCACCCCACGCCAGCGCGGGAGCCGACACGCCGATGGTGAGCACGAGGGCCAACCCCAGCCCGATCACGGTCGGCCGGCCGAGCGCCGGCCGGCCGGGCGGCAGCGCCACCGCCGCGAGAGCCGCCACGGCGTACGCCCACAGGGCCCGCTTGTCGGGCGTGTCGTGCAGGGCCAGCGCGATGACGCCGGCCCCGATGGTCTGTGTCGCCAGGGCGGTCAGCCGGAATCTTGGCGAGCCGGCGAACGCCGCCGGTATGGCGGCGAGCGCGCCGAGCAGCAGGACGAGCACGACGAGCCCGCCCGCGCTCCATTCCCGCCGGGCGTCGAGGGCGAGCAGCAGCCAGGCGAGCGCCTGCCCGCCCACGACGATCACGGGACGGAGCTGCGCCAGGAACCGCAGGGCCATCGGGCGACGATACGTGACGCGATCGATCTGGCGCAGACCCTCGTTTCTTCGCGGCAACAGGGCGACGACACCGAATCCAGTTGCGTGACGAGCGGTGGGCTTGAGTAGGGTGTGCGCCATGTCGAGCCCTGAGGCAGCCACGGTGGGGGCTTTCGGTCACGCCGTCAGCCCCCTGAACCACTGAGTTCCCTCGTTCGCCTCCCAGCAGTCTTCGCTGTCTGGGACATCTGCGTGCACCCATGGGCGCTGGCCGCGGTGACGAGACGTTTCCTCGTTCTCTCTCACCACGGAGTTCCTGATGCCTCTGCCGCTCTACCTGCTTGCCGTGGCGGTCTTCGCCATGGGCACCTCGGAGTTCATGCTCGCCGGCCTGGTGCCGGACATCGCCGCAAGCTTTGACGTGTCGGTCGGTGCCGCCGGGCTCCTGACCTCGGCGTTCGCTGTCGGGATGATCGTCGGCGCGCCGCTGATGGCGGCGCTGGCACGCTGGTGGCCTGCCCGGGCCAGCCTGCTGGGCTTCGTGCTGGCCTTCGCCGTGGCCCACGTCGTGGGCGCCAGCACGACGAGTTTCGCGGTCCTGCTCGTCACCCGGGTGATCGCCGCCCTGGCCAACGCGGGCTTCCTGGCGGTGGCGCTGAGCACGGCGGCCACGCTCGTCGCCACCGACCAGAAAGGGCGCGCGCTGGCGGTGCTGCTCTCGGGTACGACGGTGGCCACCATCGCAGGAGTTCCCGGCGGTGCGCTGCTCGGCACGGTGCTCAGCTGGCGGGCAACCTTCTGGGCGGTCGCGCTGCTCTGCCTTCCCGCCGCCATCGGCGTGGTGAGGGGCATCCCGGCACGTGCCGGACAGACCCCTCGGGGCACTCCGGCCGGTTCATCGCTGCGGGGCGAGATCGCCCAACTCGGGATGCCCAGGCTGGCCCTGGTCATGCTGCTCGGCGCCCTCGTCAACGCCGCCACCTTCGCCACGTTCACCTTCCTGGCACCCATCGTGACCGGCACGGCCGACCTGGGCGCGCTGTGGGTCTCGGTCGTGCTGGTGCTCTTCGGGATCGGGTCCTTCGTCGGCGTGAGCGTCGCGGGACGGCTCTCCGATCAGCGTCCCGGCATGGTGATCGCAATCGGCGGTCCCTCGCTGCTGCTCGGCTGGGTCGCGATGGCGACCCTGGCCGCCCAGCCGGTGGCGCTTCTGTCCCTCGTGTTCGTGCAGGGCACGCTCTCCTTCGCGGTGGGCAGCACGTTGATCGCCAGGGTGCTCTACGAGGCAGCCGGCGCACCCACCATGGGCGGATCGTATGCGACCGCCGCGCTCAACATCGGTGCCGCAGGCGGCCCCGTCGTCGCGGCAGCGACCCTCGGGGACGGCGCTGGAAACCTCGGCCCGGTGTGGGTCAGCGGCCTCCTGGTCGCGGTCGCCCTGCTCATCGCCCTGCCGCTCCGGAGACTCGTCGCACCCCCGCGCCAGCGAGGCGATGCGACGACCCACGCGAACGCCTGATGGAGTAGGACCTCGGTAGGCCGAGTCGGCATCGCATGCCGACCGCCGTCCGGAGCAGGCATGGTACCCGGCGTGACCAGCGGATCGGGATTCGAAGCGGCCTGTGAGGTGCAGCTGCCCCAGTTAAACGCCCAGTTGCAGACCAGGATCAGTTGGGCGCCGAGCTTCGCGGTGGCCCGGGCCCGCTTCGACCAGCTGCTCCGGACCTGCACCACGACCGTCGCGAACCGGCACAACGGGCCGCTGACGGTCACCGGCGTCACCTGCCTGATCGGGGCGACCGTCTCCGGGCCGGTCACGGTCCGCCCGGGTGCCACGCTGCTCGCCATCGACTCGTCGATATCCGGCCCGGTGTCGGCGTCGAATGCGGCGGCGGTGCACCTCTACCACAGCACCGTGCGCGGGCCGGTGAGCGTCACCGGTACGACGGGCAGCGCCGCCATCGTGGACACCGAGATCCACGGGCCGGCCGTGCTGACCGGCGGCACCGGAACGGTCGAGCCGATCATCGCCGACAGCACGGTGCGCGGCCCGCTCGCCTGCACCGGCAACTCGCCGGCGCCGATCAACCTCGGTGCGGCCAACACGGTGCAGGGGCAGGCCACCGGCCAGTGCGCCGGTCTCGACTGACGCACACTGAGGATCGCCAGGCGGGGGCGTGTCCTGCCGAAGCCTTGGCAGGACACGCCCCCGACGCTGTCCGGCGGCCAGTGGTGGCCTCGCGCACCGGGCGTCAGCGACGGCCCGCTGCGCGGCTCCGCCCAAGGGCGTCAGTGGCGGCCCGTGACGCGGCGCGGCCTGCGACGGGAGTCAGTGGGGGCCGGTGCCGCAAGGAGCGTGGGTTAGTAATGATCGCGCTGGCGGTGGTGTTCATCAGTCGTGACGCAACGGCTCGCCGCTGTTCACGTGGAAGTGCAGGTGCTTGGAGTCCTGGTAGGCACCGAGATTGGTCAGGACGCGAGCTGCGCCGTGTTCGGCGGTGACCTGTGTCGCGATATCGCGGACGACGGCCAGGACTTGATGGACCTCGGAGATGTCGGCGTCACCCAGGTCCACCAGCGACGGGATATGGCGTTTGGGAACGACGACGATATGGACGGGCCAGAAGGGCCGGGTGTGGTGGAAGGCGAGCACGTGGGCGGTCTCGGCCACGACCTGGATCGGGGTCCTGCCGTTGAGTGCCTGCTCGCAGTAGAAGTCGTCGGTCACCGGGCAGATGGTAGTGGTGTCGCGTCCAGGCAGTGATCGCCCGGTGGGCGAGGATGCGGTATAGCGCAGACGACGGCTTGTTCACGGTGGCGCCGGTATCCGGGCCGAAGATCGCGGTGGACAAGCGGTTCGGGATGTTCGATCCGCATCAGGTCTACCTGATGCCGCCGTCGCTGGACGAGTGGCTGCCCGAGGGGCACCTGGCTCGGTTCGTCGCCGATCTGGTCGACGAGGTGCTGGATCTGGGTCCGATCCTGGCCTCCTACACCGAGAAGCGCGGGTTCCCGCCGTACGACCCGCGGCTGATGGTGCGGCTGCTGATCTACGGCTACGCCACCGGTGGTGCGTTCATCAAGGGCGGTCGAGCGCAAGTGCGTGGACGGTGGCGTTTCGCTACCTGGCGGCGGGTCAGGGTTCTGACTACCGGTCGATCTCCCGGATCCGCGCTGGACGGCACCAAGCTGGAGGCGAACGCCTCCAAGCACAAGGCGATGAGCTACGCCCGGCTGATCGACAAGGAACAGCAGGTCGAGGCCGAGATCGCCAGCCCACCGCCCGCCGCGTAGAGCTGCTCCACCATGGTCAGTGCACCGTTGTGGTGCCGGATCATGAGGTCGAGGAAGAGCCGGTCGAACTCCGCGCCGCGGGCCCGCCCCAACCGGCCGAGCTGCTCCGGGGTGAGCATCCCCGGCATCACCGCGTCGTGCCCGGCGTGTTGCGCGTGCGGCCCGGGGACCTGCTCGCCGCGTTCGGTGAGCCACCGCTGCATCTGCGCGATCTCGTCGCGCTGCGACGTCTCGATCCGCTGGGCGAGCAGCGACACCTCCTGACTGTCCGCGCGGTCCGGGACGAGCGCGGTCATCTCCAGCGCCTGCGCGTGGTGCGCGATCATCCGCTGCATGAACTGGGTGTCGGCGGCGGTGTGCGCCGGCGGCGGGGGCAGTTGGGCCTGCTCGGCCGGGGAGAGCGTACGGCCGGCCTGCCCCGGCGCGCCCGGCTGGACGACCCGGGTGGCGGCCGGTTCCTCGGGCCGGTCGCCGGTGAGCTGGAGTACGGCGACCAGCGCCGCGACCGCGGTGACGGCGGCGACCGCCACGGCGGTCAGGACTCGGCGACGCGACGAGAACACGATCTGATCACCGTACCTAGGTTGTGTCCTGCGCCCGGATCGCGGCCAGCCCGGTCAGGTAGGTGGCCAGCGTATCCCGGCCCGCCGCTGATCTCCGCTGCTCGACCCCGGCTCGTCCCTGACCGGGGTCGCCGGACCGGCCTCGCGGCCTCCTGGCCCGTCGTTCACGGATCCCGTCGGGGGCACGAGCCAGGGGGCGCGGCTCGGTGCAGCAGGCCGGGCAGCGGCGCGAGGAGGACGAGTTCCCCCAGGCACGTCGGGCACTGCCGTAGGTGGGCTTCGAGGTCCTGCCGTTCGCGCGGGCCGAGAGCGCCGAGGAGCAGCGCGGCGATCGCTGTCGTGTAGGTGCATGGCGGCTCATCTGTCATGGTCTGCTCCGCGTTGCCGCTCGAGCCAGCCCGGCCAGATCCGTTCGGCGACGCGTAGCGGCAGCCGGCCACCGAGGTGCATGGCGCGGGAGACGCCGCGGTATCCGGGCGGCAGGCCGGCGGCGATCACGATGTGTCCGATGAGGATCGGCGTGATGAGGTACGTGGCCCAGCGGTGCACCCGTTGCAGCCAGACGAACCAGAAACCACCGGTGACGACCACCAGCCCGATGCCGCTGCCGATCAGGGCGGCGAGCAGGCCGACCATCAGCAGGTTCGCGACGCGCTGTCCCGGGTCGAAGTGGCCCTCGTGCCGGGCGAACCGGCCGGTCACGAGCCCGGCCGGCCAGCGCGTGAACCACCGCAGGTCTCCGCGGTCGTAGCGCAGCGACTCGCGGACGAACGTACGAGTGGCCCGTACCCCGAGCGTCAGCGCGGTCGCGGCGAGTGCCGCGAGCCCCCAGCCGGCGTACCGGTGCAGGCTGGTGTCGGCGATCCCGGTCAGCCGGGCGGCGACGCTGGGCTGCCCTTCCCGCCCGGCGACCAGCCACCAGCCGGTGCCCAGTGCGATCAGCACGGTGAGGTAGGTGAGTGCGTGAAACCACCGGGTGGCGCGGGAGTAACGCCGAACGGTGGCCGGGCCGCGAGCCATGCCGTCAGTAGCTGTACGGGTCGGTGCCGGCGGACGTCGGCGAAGCGCCATCGCCCCCGGCACTGGACGAGGGCACCGGTCCTCCGCCGCCGACGGTGATCGGCGTGGTGGCCTCGGCCCCGGCCGGCGAGTGGTTGGCGTTGCGCAGCGACACGTGCATCGTGTGCTGCCCGGCAGGCGCGGCGGTGATCTGAACGGTGTCCGACTCGACGATGAGGTAGTCGGATTCGTTGTCGTCGAACCAGATGTGTACGTGGTGCTGGCCGGACTCGCTGGGGCCGAGCGGCACGTTGCTGTCGATCTTGACGGTGAACGGGGTGGGCACGGTGGCGCCGCTCGCGGGCTCGACGACGATGACGGACGGTCCGCCGCCATCGCCCTCGGTCGCGGCGTTCGTCCCGGTGCAGGCGGTCAGCGTGGCCAGCAGTGCGGCGCATGCCGCGGTCTTGGGTCTCATGCCGGTACTACCTGTGTCGACCTGTTGCGGGATCTATCGCGCAGCAGAGATCCCGCACCGACCCGCCGTGCGTAGTACTGGACGTGGGTGTCAGTGACGAGGCGCTGGTCGCCGGGATGGCCGCCGGCGACCCGCAGTACACGGCGAGCTTCGTGCGCCGCTTCCAGGCCCGCGTCTTCGGCCTGGCGGTGAGCATCGTCGGAGTCTCGGCCACCGCCGAGGATGTCGCACAGGAGGCGTTCGTGCGGGCCTGGCGGTACGCCGGCGGCTACGATCCCCGGCGGGGTGCCGTTCTGCCGTGGCTGCTGTCCATCACCCGGAACGCGGCCATCGACGCCATTCGGTTGCGCCGCGATCTCCCCTACGAGCCGGAGGTGATGGTGGCGCTGCTCACCGCTACCGGAACTGCCACCACCGAACCGTCCGACGAGGTTGCTGACGCCGACCGTGTCCGCGTCGCCCTGCACGGGCTGCCACCCGAACAAGCCTCCGCCGTCGTGCTGGCGATCTTCAACGGACTCACGGCGAAGGAGATCGCCGAGTTGCAGGGCGTGCCGCTGGGCACTGTCAAGACGAGGATCAGGCTGGGCATGTCCCGGCTGCGCGATCATTTCGAGGTACGCGATGAGTGAGCTGCCGCCGTGTCGGGAGGTGCACGCCCTGCTTCCGGAACTCGCCGCTGGCGTGGCCGCCGGGGACGACCGGGCCTGGGCGCTGGCCCACGTCGCGCAGTGCCGTGACTGCCGCCGGGAACTCAGCCAGTTGACCACGGCCGCCGATGCGGTCCTGCTGCTCGCGCCCTCCGTCGATCCCCCGCCGCGGTTCGAGAGCAGGGTGCTCGCCCGGCTGGACGCGGCTCCCGCACCGCCATCCCGGCGGCGGTTCCTGGCCCGTCGACGAGTCGCGGCGGCCCTGGCGTTCGCGGTCTCGGTGCTGGTCGCCGCCGGCGGCGGAGCACTGTTCGTCCAGGCGCGTACGGCGGAGGACCGGCGTCTCGCCGACCAGTACCGGCAGACCCTCGCCGTCGCCAACGGGCGCTACCTCAAGGCGGTCGCCCTGACCACCGCGGACGCACGACCGGCCGGCACCGTCTTCCTCTATCAGGGAAACCCGTCCTGGCTGCTGGTGACCGTCACCGCCGCGCCGGCGGACGGCGCGTACCGGGCCCTCGCCGTCGACCGCGCCGGCGCCGCGCACCCGGTCGGCACGTGCCAGGTCGTCAACGGCACGGGAACGATCGGATACCGGCTCCGGCTGGCGGTGGCCGACATCAGCCAGATCCGCCTCCAGTCGACCGACGCCGTACTCATCGGCACTCTCTAGTGACTAGCGTTCGCTTGTGCCCACAACGGCGTCGGGCTCCCGCACCCCGCGCCGAGCGTCTCCGCGGTTTTCGTTCGGCGATTGAGTGCCGGGGCAAAGCGGCTCCGATTCGTAAGTCGCCCGCCGGCCGCTCCTCCGGATCGACTGTCGCAGACAGCGGTCTCCGGTGCCGCCGTCCACGACAACCAGCAACGGATGCGGCTCGAGCGAGGGCTCATCGGTTCGCTGCTCCGTCCTCCAATCGTCTCCGGTACCGACCGGTGGCCGCCCGCGCGGGGGGCGGCCACCGGCACCGGTCACGGCCGGCGGGGCCGGCGGGTGAGAGCGAAGCCGACGACGCCGGCCGCGGCGGCGAGTACGCCGCCCATGGTGCTCCAGATCCAACGCGAGCCGAGGTCGGGCAACCAGTCGAGGTACCCGCTCTCGTCCTCCTCCGCCGCTTGTGCCACCGGTTCGGCGTTGAGTATCGTGCCGGCCTTCGTGTGCGGCACCAGTGGCGCCTTCAGCTCGCCGTCGTCGCGGGAGTCCTGCCGGTCCGCGCTGACCTGCAACTCCACCTCGATCGGGAGACCGAGGTCAGCCTCCGGCAGCTCGGTCACGGACAGTCGGACGTAGTACGTCCCGGGCAACGGGTCGGCCGACCAGGGCTCGGCCCAGGACCGCACCTGCCGCAGCGTGCAGCCGAGCGACACGCTGTCGGCGGAGGCGTCGGCCGTAGGCGTCTGCGCGCCGGCCGTGCAGGACTGGCGTCGCCGGAGGCCGTCGAAGACCTCCACCGTCCAGATCGACGCGCCGCTGCGCGACTTCGGGAACGACACGGTGGCGGTGAGCTCGTGCCGTTCACCGGCCACGGCCGGGAACGACCAGTACAGAAAGTCGCCGGTGGAGGCGTCGACCTGGACCGGCTGGTCGGCGGCGATGCCGGCGGCGGTCAGGAAGGAGGTTCCGGCTCGGGTGACCGGGGTTGCGCCCGGCGAGGGCGTGGGCGCGGCCTGGACCGGGGCGGGGGCTGCCAACAGGGCCAGGCCGGCGGCGGCCAGCGCGGCACCGCTCCGGATCGTCGGGGTGCTCATCACTTCTCCCTCCAGGTGGCCACCCACCAGCGGGTGAGCAGGCCGGTAAGCAGTCCGGTGAGCAGGCCGGCCACGGCCAGCAGCAGCAGTAGCACCCAGCCCCGGCCGAGGTCGGGGGCGGTCGGGGCGGGGGAGGACGCGACCACGTCCACGGTCAGCTCGACCGGCATGCCGGGTGTCGCGTCGGTGCCCGGCTGCGGCGCGAGGGCGTTGCTGACCACCAGGCAGACTGTGGTGGCCGGGACGATCGTGGCCTCCGGCGTCGGGGGTGCCCCGTCCGCCCGCTGCTCGCCCGCCGACCAGCGCAGGCCGGCGGAGACCACGTCGGTACGGCCGCTGCCCGCGTCGACCCCGCGGACCAGTTCCCGGCCGTCGCTGGCGGTGGCCCGCAACAGCACCCCATAGTCGCGGTTGACCGGCCGGTCCAGCGCCACGCTGACCGAGGCGCGCAGTTCCTGCCCGGGGCGCACCGGCACCCGATACCACCGGTGTTCCGAGAACGCCTCCCGGTCGCTGTACACGCCGGGACCCAGCAGCGGTGCGTCGGCGCACGCCGACGTGCCGGCGATTACCGTCGGGGACGCCGTGTAGGTGTCCTTCGCCCGGTCGACCAGCTGCTTGATCCGACTGGTCAACTCGTCAGCGCTCTGCGCGGCGGTGTACGTGCCCCCGGTGGCCGCCGCGATGCAGAGCAGCTGCCGGCGCACCTTCTCGTCCGGGGCCAGGCCAAGCGTGTCGACCACCAACTTCGTACCCTGGGCGGCCAGCTCCCGGGCCACCTCACAGGGGTCCGGTGGCGCGCAGGTGTCCTCACCGTCGGTGATCAGCACGATCCGTCGGGCGGTCGTGCCGGTGCCGAGATCCTGGGCGGCCGAGCGTAGGGCCAACCCGACCGGGGTGAACCCGGTCGGCCGCAGAGTCGCCACCGCGGCCTTGGCCTGCACCCGGTCGACCCGACCGACCGGCACGATCTGCTGGGTGTCCAGGCAGCCCTGCTTCTTGTCCTTGCCCCGGTAGGTCGCGCCGAGGACCCGGATGCCGAGCTGGGTCTCTTCGGGCAGCGCATCGACCACCTCGTTGAACGCCTGCTGGGCCACGGAGATCCGGCTGCGCCCGTCGATATCCTTGGCCCGCATCGAGCCGCTGACGTCGAGCACCAGCTCCACCTTCGGCGGTTCAACCGGTGTCTCCTCGTCCGCGAGGGCGGGCGCCGGACCAGTCAACGCGGTCGCCGCCAGCAGTCCGATGAGGACGACCGCCGATCTTCTCTTGTTGATCACCGGGCGGAGTGTAGGCTAAATCCAGTTTGGACTGTCTTCCGGGTGGCTGGCTGGTTGCGACCGCACCGGAGATAATCAGTTGATCCAGCGGCGGGCGCCTACCCGACTCCACCGACTCCTGCAGTGCGCACACCGAGAACCCCTGCGCGGCGACTCAACCTCGGCATACGGGTGGGGCGGCGAACTCCGCCACGGCCCGTCGGATCTCCGCGATGTCCGACCATTCCCGGCTGGGGTGTACGCGGTTCGTGAGCAGGACCACCACGAGGTCCCGGCTGGGGTCGACCAGGAGGGATGTGCCGGTGAAGCCCGTGTGGCCGAAGGCCCCGTCCGCCGCCAGCGTGCCCATCCAGTGCGGGTCGCCGATACGTACGCCGAGGCCGTGGCGGAAGCCCGGGTCGATGGCCGGTGGTAGCTGATCGCGGGTCATCTCCGCCACGGTCTCCGGGCGTAGGACGCGGACCCCGTCGACGGCGCCGCCCTGCCGCAGCAGCTCGCCGAAGCGGGCGACGTCGGCTGCGGTGCCGAACAACCCGGCGTTGCCAGCGGTCCCGCCGAGGGACCACGAGTTTTCGTCGTGGACGCTGCCGCGCAGCATGCCGCGGCCGAGGTGGGGCTGGTGTTCGGTGGCCGCGGCGCGGGCCGCGCGTGCCGGGTCGGGCAGGAAACCGGTGTCGGTCAGTCCCAGGGGCCGGCAGATCCGCTCGTGCACCAGGTCGGGCAGCGGCTGACCGGTGATCCGCTCGGCCAGCAGTCCGGCGACCATGAATCCCACGCAGGAATATTCGAAGGAGGCGCCGGGTCGGTTGACCAGTGGGGCGCGCAGCACCGCCTGCACCCGGGACGCCGGTTCTGGCCAGTCGGTCCACAGTTGCAGCAGCGCCGGCAGCCCGGAGGTGTGGCTGAGCAGGTGCCGAAGGGTGATTCGCCGTCGCTCGTCGCCGCCGAAGGTGGGCAGCCAGTCGGCGATCGGCTCGTCGAGGCTCATCCTGCCCTCGTCGACGAGGCCGAGCAGGACGGTCGTGGTGAACAGTTTCGTCACCGAGGCGAGGTCGAAGATCGTCGACTCCAGGGCGGGCTGGAGGGCCTCCGGTGCGACCGGGGTGCCGTCCGCGTCGGCATACCGAGACAGGTGACCGACGGTAACCAGGTCGGTGGGGTGGCCGCCCCGCTGGATCAGTGCGACGGCCGCGCTGTAGAGCGGGCGGTGTCCGCCTACCAAGCCATCTACCAGCGTTGCTGTCAGTCTGGACACGGAGAGCACCATAGCGCAGCCGGCAAGTTTCTTCATCGCGCGCCAGCATTTCGGAAACTATTGACAGCTTTCCGTCACCCCTTGATACTCGGTCGCCGGGCGTACGGCCACCGCCGACGGCGGACGGCGCCCGCGGCACTCGCGGCGATCCGGCCGTGGCATACCGGAGGGAAGGAACGTGAAGCTCCCCAGCACGCTGAGCTCACCAGCGACCAGGTGTCTGGTGGCCGTCGCGGCCACCGCCCTCGTCGCGACGGGCTGCTCCAGCGGCACACCCGGCAAGGAAGGGTCGACCGGCGGCGGCACCCTGGTCGTCGGCTACACCGCCGACCCCAACACGCTCGACCCGTGGAAGGCCACCCAGTTCCAGGCGGTACATCTGCTCGAGCAGATGTACGGCACGCTCACCGAACTCGACGGCGACCTCAACGTCAAGCCCGGCCTGGCCGAGAAGTGGCAGTACGCCGACGAGAACAAGACGCTGACCCTGACGCTGCGTCAGGGCGTGAAGTTCCACGACGGCAAGCCGTTCAGCTCCGCCGACGTCAAGTCGTCGATCGAGCGCATCCAGAAGCCCGAAACCGCGGCGGTGGCTGCGGCCACGGTCAAGTCGATCCAGTCGGTCGACGCGCCCGACCCGCAGACCGTCGTGCTGCACCTGGCGGCGCCAGATGCGGGCCTGCTCGCCGGCTTCGCCACCACCAACCTGGCGATGCTGTCCAAGGATGACACCTCGGATGCGGTCGGCCAGAAGCCCAACGGCACCGGCGCGTTCAAGTTCGACAGCCGCACCGCCGGTCAGTCGGTGAAGCTGACCGCCAACGACGACTACTGGGGTGGCAAGCCGAAGGTCAGTGGCCTCGAGTTCCGTACCATCCCGGATCAGACGTCGGTGGTCGCGGCCCTGCAGTCGGGCAACGTCCAGTTCGCCACGCTCGACGACCCGCTGGTCGCCAAGTCGGCCGAGGGCAGCGGGATCAACGTGGCCAAGACGCCGAGCCTGTCGTACCACGTGTTGCAGCTCAACGCGCGCAAGGCGCCGCTGGACAAGCGGGACGTACGCCTGGCCATCTCCTGCGCCATCGACCGGAAGCAGGTGCTGGACACCGCCGCCCTCGGTGAGGGTGAGGTGACGGGGCCGATCACCTCCCCCGCGTACAAGTCCGACCCCGCCGCGCGTCCCTGCCCGACCCGCGACGTGGCCAAGGCCAAGCAGTTGCTGGCGGGTGCTGGCTTCGCCAACGGTGTCACGATTCCCGCGATCGTGTCCCAGGGCGGGTACGCCACGTCCGTCAACGAGGCGCAGAACCTGCAGGCCCAGCTCAAGGAGGCCGGCATCAACCTCACCCTGGAGACGCTGGAGTCGGGGGCCTACGTGGACAAGTGGGTCGCCGCCGACTTCAGCGCGGCCGTGGCGCTCAACGGCGGTCGACCGGACCCCGACGGTATGTACGGGCGCTACTTCACCAGCAACGGCAACCTCAACAAGGTCGCCGGCTACTCCTCGCCGGAGTTGGACCGGTACTTCGCCGAGGGCAAGGCGACCACCGACCCCGCCAAGCGCAAGGAGATCTACAGCCAGGTCTCCCGGCACCTGGAGGACAACGCGGCATGGGTGTGGCTCTTCTCGAGCTACGGCTACACCGCGACCACCCAGGGCGTCTCCGGCTTCAAGCCGATGCCGAACGGCTCTTTGCAGAACCTGCGCGAGATCTCGCTGCAGTGACCGCACGACCTGCCGGGCGGTGCGCGCACCGCCCGGCAGGACCCTCACCCAAGGAGGTGCCGGTGCGGTCCATCGCACGTCACCCGCTGGCCCGCAGACTCGTGGAGACGGTGCTCACCCTCTTCGGGGTCGCGGTGCTGGTCTTCACCACCCTGCGGGCGATTCCCGGCGACGAGGTCACCGCCACTCTCGGCACCGAGGCAGCCGGGCTCAGCGCCGAGCAGCAGGAGTCCCTGCGCGCCTACTACGGCCTGGACAAGCCGCTGGTCGTGCAGTTCTTCTCGTGGCTGGGCAACGTGCTCACCGGCAACCTCGGCTTCTCCCGCCGAGCCGGCGCCTCCGTCCTGGAGATGACCGCGAACGCCCTGCCGGTCACGCTGGAGCTCGCGGTTCTGGCCATGATCGTCGGTCTGCTGATCGGGGTGCCGCTCGCCATGCTCTCCGCGTCGCGCCCCAATGGCATCCGCGACGGATTCGGCCAGCTCGTCGGCCTGGCTGCCCTGTCCGTGCCGAACTTCCTCCTCGGCGCCGCGCTGCTCACCGTGGTCTCCAGATACGCGCACTACAACCCCAATGCCCAGGGTTTCGCCCCGCTCGCCCAGGACCCGCTGCTGAACCTTCAGCAGATGCTCTTTCCGGCGCTGATCCTCGGCTTCGGCCTCGCGGCCCCGATCATGCGCACCGCACGCTCGGCACTGCTGGAGGTCCAGACCCAGGACTTCGTCCGCACCGCGCGTGGCAAGGGTGTCGCACCGTGGCGGCTGCGGGTGCGCCACGTGCTGCACAACGCGTTGAACCCGATCGTCACGATGACCGGCATCCAGTTCGGCTACCTGCTCGGCGGCGCCGTGGTGGTCGAGCAGATCTTCTCCGTGCCGGGCCTCGGGCGGCAGGTCCTCGCGGGAATCCAACAGAAGGAGTACGCCGTGGTGCAGAGCACCGTTCTGGTGATCGCGACCACGTTCGTCGTGGTCAACCTCCTCACCGACCTGCTCTACCGGGTCATCGACCCCCGGGTGCGTGCCGCATGACTCAGCACAGCACGGGGTGCGGCGGGGGGCGGGCATGACGGCCGCGGTTGCCGGGCAGCAGGTGCCGGTGGCTACGGCGCCGACCCGCACGGCGGCGTGGCGGCGACTGCTGCGCAGCCCCGCCGGTCTGGTCGGCGCGGTGCTGGTGGCGCTCGTCGTCCTCGCCGCGGTCACCGCCCTGCTCGGGATGACCCCGTACGACCCCATCGCCCAGCACCCGCAGGCCCGCCTCCAACCGCCGTCGGCCCAGTACTGGTTCGGCACTGACCAGTTCGGCCGCGACGTGTTCTCCCGTTCCCTGGCCGGCGTGGGCAACTCCCTGCGCGTCGCCGTCGTCGCGGTTCTCCTCTCCGCCCTCGTCGGCACGACCGCCGGCATCTGCGCCGGCTTCTACGGCGCCCGGGTACGCGGGCCGGTGCTGGCCGTGACGAACGTGCTCTTCGCCTTCCCGCCGCTACTGCTCGCGTTGACTCTCGCGACCACGTTCACCCGCAACTGGCTGACCATCGCGATCGCGATCGCCATCGTCTATGTGCCGATCTTCGTCCGGGTCAGCCGCGGGCCGGTACTGTCGCTACGCGAAACCGACTTCATCAAAGCGGCCCGGGTGCTCGGCATCCCGACCTGGCGGATCCTGGTGCGTCACCTGCTGCCGAACCTCGCCGCCATCGTCATCGTGCAGGTGACCCTGTCGCTGTCCTGGGCGGTGCTCACCGAGGCCGCGTTGAGCTTCCTCGGCCTGGGCAGCCCGCCCCCCGCGCCGTCGCTGGGGTCGATGGTCTTCGACGCCAAGATTCTGGCCGGTATGGCCTGGTGGAACCTGGCGGCGCCGGGCGCCGTCATCGTCGTCTTCGTGGTCGGGCTCAACCTGCTCGGCGACGGGCTGCGTGACGCCCTCGACCCGAGAAACGGACGCAACGCATGACGGATCGCCTTGGTGACCTGCTGACCGAACAGGTGGACGAACGGTACGCCGGCCTCGACACCGCGTCGGTCGCGCAGTTGGCGGCGGTGATGAACGACGCCGACGCGACAGTGCCCAACGCCGTGCGGGCGGTGCTGCCGCAGATCGTGCCGGCCATCGAGGGGATCGCTGACCGGCTGGCGGCCGGCGGCCGGCTGCTCTACGTCGGGGCGGGCACCGCCGGCCGGATGGGAGTGCTCGATGCGTCGGAGTGCCCACCGACGTTCAGCACCCCACCGGACCTGGTGCGCGCCGTCATCGCGGGCGGACCCGAGGCGTTGCTCGCATCGAAGGAGGGCGTCGAGGACGACGAGGCGGCCGGCGCGGCCGTGATCGCCGACTGCGCGATCACCGCCGGCGACGCGGTCGTCGGTATCTCGGCGAGCGGTCGTACCCCCTATGTCCTGGCGGCCGTGCGGGCGGCCCGCGCGCGTGGCGCCCTGACGGTCGGGCTTTCGTGCAACGCCGGCACGCCGCTGAGCGCGGCCGCCGACCGGGAGATCGAGGTGCTCGTCGGCCCCGAGGTGCTGGCCGGCTCGACCCGGCTGAAGGCAGGCACGGCGCAGAAGCTGGTGCTGAACATGATCTCGACGATCTCGATGATCAGGCTGGGCAAGACGTACGGCAATCTCATGGTCGATCTGCGGGTGACCAACGTCAAACTGCGCGACCGGGCGGTCCGCATCATCCGGCGGGTCACCGGTGTCCCGCGGGCCGACGCCGAGGCGGCCCTCGACCGCGCCGATCTCGATGTCAAGACCGCGATCCTGCTGCTCGACCGCTCGGTGGCGGATCCCCACCAGCGGCTGGCCGCGAGCGGCGGCCGGCTGCGTGAGGCGCTGGAGGCGAGCGCGTGAAGGTGCTGGGCATGATCTCCGGTACGTCGCACGATGGCATCGATGTGGCGGCGGTCGACTTCGCGCTGCGCGACGGTGTGCTGCATGGCACGGTCGAGTACGCGGGCAGCTCGCCCTACCCGGAGGAGCTGCGCGCCCGACTGATGCGGGCTCTGCCCCCGTCGGCGCTGACCTTCGCCGAGGCGTGCGAGTTGGACACGCTGATCGGTGAGGCGTTCGCCGAGGTGGCCGCTGACGCGGCCGAGCGGGCCGGTGGGGTCGACTTGATCTGCTCGCACGGGCAGACCGTCTACCACTGGGTCCAGGGGCGACAGGTGCGGGGCACCCTGCAGATCGGGCAGCCGGCCTGGATCGCCGAGCGTACAGGTGTGCCGGTGGTCGCCGACGTACGGGTGCGGGACGTGGCCGCCGGCGGCCACGGCGCGCCGCTGGTGTCGATGATGGACGTTCTACTGCTGGCCGGCCTGCCGGGCCGCCCAGCGGGCCTCAACCTGGGCGGCATCGCCAACATGACCGTCCTGCGACCGGCCGGTGGCGGCGGCCCGGTGGCCTACGACACCGGGCCGGCCAACGCGCTGATCGACGCCGCCGTCGTGCGGGCCAGCCGCGGCCGGCGGCGGTACGACGAGGACGGTCGTCTCGCCGCCGGCGGCCGGGTGGACGACGCTCTGCTCACCGAGCTGCTCGCCGAGCCGTACTACCGGCTGGACCCGCCGAAGAGCACCGGCAAGGAACTGTTCCACGCCGGCTATCTGGAGAAGGCCCTGACGGCGCACTCCGCTCTGTCGGACGCGGACATCGCCGCGACCCTGACCGCGCTGACCGCGCAGACCGTCGCCAACGAGGTACGCCGCCACCAGATCGACACCCTCGCCGCCTCCGGCGGGGGCTGCGCCAATCCGACGCTGATGGCGATGCTGCGTGAGCGCCTGAGCGGGGTGCGGGTCACGACAACCGCTGAATTCGGCGCGCCGAGCGACACCAAGGAGGCCATCGCCTTCGCGCTGATCGGCTGGCACACCGCCCACGGCCTGCCTGGCACCGTGCCCTCGTGCACCGGCGCCACCGGTGCCCGCGTGCTCGGCGCCATCGTGCCCGGCGCCGCTGCCCTGCGCCTGCCCGAACCACTGGCCACCGCCCCCACCGGGCTGCGCTTGACCGGAGCCGCCTGATGACCGCCCTGCTCGAGCTTGCGGACCTGCGCGTGTCGGCCCGGTCCGGCCGCACCGACCGGGAGATCGTGCACGGGGTCGACCTGACCGTCGACGCCGGGCAGACCGTCGCCGTGGTTGGCGAGAGCGGCTCGGGCAAGTCGCTGACCATGCTGGCCGTGATGGGCCTGCTCGCCGATCCGCTGCACGTCTCCGGCGGGTCGGTGCGGCTCGGTGGCCGCGAGCTGACCGCGCTCTCCGAGCGGGAGCTGCGCGCCATCCGGGGCAACGACGCGGCGATGATCTATCAGGACCCGATGACGTCGCTCAACCCGCTGATGCGCGTCGGCGAGCAGGTCATCGAGGCGATGACCGCCCACGGGGTGCCGAAGGCCGAGGCGGGCCGGCGGATGCTGGACCTGCTGGCCCGGGTCGGCATCCCCGATCCGAGCCGGACCGCGCGGGCTTATCCGCACGAGTTCTCGGGCGGGATGCGTCAGCGCGTGATGATCGCCTGCGCGCTGGCGATGCGCCCCCGGCTGCTCATCGCCGACGAGCCCACCACCGCACTCGACGTCACCATCCAGCAGCAGATACTGGCGTTGATCGACGAGCTACGCCGGGAGCTCGGCATGACCACCATCTGGGTCACCCACGACCTCGGGGTGGTGGCCCGCCTGGTCGACCGGGTGGTGGTGATGTACGCGGGCCACCTGGTCGAGGACGCGCCGGTGCGGCAGGTGTTCCGCGCTCCGCAGCACCCGTACACGAAGGCGCTGCTGGCCGCCCTGCCCGATCCGAGCGACGACAGCCGGCCGCCGCTGGCCCAGATCCCCGGGCGGCCGCCGGCCGCCACCGACCCGGTCCCGGGCTGCCCGTTCCGGTCCCGGTGCGCGCAGGCCGTCGAGAAGTGCGCGAGCCGCCCTCCCCTGCGGCCGCGCGGTCAGGGACAGGTGGCGTGCTGGGTGCCCCCGCACGAGTGGCGGAGCGCGTAGTTGGTGAAGCAGATCCTGCGGGACCGGGCCTGTCGCCACCGGACCAGAGTGCCGGTCCAGGACTCCAGGGCGGCAATGGTCGAGCGGCGAGCGATCCATCCGAACCGCTCAACAATGAGCAACTAGTAGGAGGCGGGAACTGATGCTCACGGCGACCGACCTGGTCAAGCAGTACCCGGTGCGGGGCGGCGACGGCGTCGTACACGCCCTCGCCGGCGTGTCGCTGACCGTCGGGGACGGCGAGACCCTCGGCATCGTCGGCGAGTCCGGCTGCGGCAAGTCGACCCTGGCCAAGCTGCTGGTACGACTGGAGGATCCGACGTCCGGCCGGGTCGAGCTGGACGGGGTGGACCTGACCGAGCTGCGGGGCCCAGCCCTGCGCCGGCAGCGCCGGCACATCCAGATGCTGTTCCAGGACCCGTACTCTTCGCTCAACCCGCGACTGCGCGTCGGCCAGACCCTGGCCGAGGTGCTGGCCGTGCACCGGCTCGCCGACGGCCGGCAGCGCGAGCGGCGGGTGGGCGAGCTACTGGAGATGGTCGGCCTGGGTGCGGCGTTCGCCGACCGGTACCCGCACGAGCTCTCCGGCGGCCAGCGGCAGCGCGTCGGCATCGCCCGGGCCCTCGCGGTGGAGCCGAAGGTGCTGCTGCTCGACGAGCCGGTCTCGGCGCTCGACGTGTCGGTACGCGCCGAGATCATGAACCTGCTGGTCAATCTGCGCGCCGAGCTGGGCCTCAGCTACGTGTTCATCAGTCACGACGTGGCCATGGTGCGGCACATCAGCGACCGGGTCGCGGTCATGTACCTCGGTCGGGTCGTGGAGATCGGCGACTGGAAGTCGACACTGGACGACCCACGGCACCCCTACACCGCCGCCCTGTGCGCCGCGGTGCCCGCGCCCAACCCGGAGCTGTCCCAGCCGATCGAGGCCACCGTCTCCGGCGAGGTGCCGAACCCGGCCGCGCCGCCGTCCGGCTGCCCGTTCCACCCGCGCTGCCCCCTCGCCCAGGACGACTGCCGGCGGCTCGATCCGGCGCTGCTGCCGCTACCGCTGGGCTCCGGCCAGCGGGTGGCCTGCCACGTCGCGGCCGAGCAGGTGAGTGACCGGTCGGCGCAGCTCGCCCGCTCCGGCTCGTGACCGTCCGGGTGCGCCGGGCGGTGCCGGGGCCGAAACTGAAACGGGCTCAAATCGGGGCTTGACAAGCTCCGGGGTCTGGCGTGGACGATTCAGCGTGCGGATTCTCGTGGTAGGTGGAAGCGGTCTGATCGGCGCCCACGCCGTGGACGTGCTGCGCGAGCGGGGCCATGCCGTGACCACGGTGGCGCGCACCGCCCATCCGGGTGTTGATCACGTACTCGATCTCGAGTTTGCCTCGGTCGACGACCTGCGGCCGCTGCTTGCCGGACTTGACGGTGTGGTCTACGCGGCCCGGACAGACGAGCAGCGACCACTGCGCAAGCCGATCTATCCGGTGTTCCGCCAGGACATCGTCGAGCCGGTGATACGCCTGTTCACTGCGGCCCGCCACGAAGGTCTCACCCGCGGGGTCATCATGGGCTCGTACTACACCTACTTCGATCGGCTGCATCCGCAGTGGCGCCTTGCGACCCGACACACGTACATCCGGTGCCGGGCGGAGCAGGCCCAGGAGGGACGGGCGGCCGCCGGCCCGGATCTGCCGGTTGCCGTGCTCGAATTGCCGTTCGTCTTCGGCCGGGCCGGCGACCGGCTGCCGAACTGGGCCGGCCCGCTGGACCGTTGGGCGAGGTCTCGTACACCCCTGGTCGTCCCCGCCGGCGGGACTGCCGCAGCCTCAGCGCGCAGCGTGGCCGAGATCGCTGTCGACGCCCTCGAGCAGGCCCGCGGTGCGGACATTCCCGTCGCTGACGAAAACCTCACGTGGAGCGACATGATGGCGCGCATCGCCGAGGCGGTCGGCCGACGCCGCCGGGTCGGCCGCCTGCCCGCCGGCGCCGCACGAGTCTCCCTACGATTTGCCGGCATGCTGCAGGCCCTCGGTCGCAAGGAATCGGGCATCAACCTCACCCACCTCGCCGATCTCCTACTCGCCGAGCTGTTCATCGAACCGGCGACTGGCCGGTCGCTGGACCCGGCGCTCCGCGAGACCTTCGCCGATTCGGCAACGACCGCCGAGCACGATCGCGTGCCGCCATCGGCGTGATGCCGGTCGGGAGCTTTTGGGTAGCGGTCCAGGCTGCTGCTGGGATGCGCCTCGGTCGACCTGAACGGTAATGCCGACAGGGAGGGCGAAAGCGCGCCCGATTCTCGTCGCCCACCGGGGTTTCAGCAGGCGCTGCTGCCATCCCTCACCGTCCGGATTCGGCGGCCCTGCGCCGACCACGGTCCTGCGAGCGGCAGCGGGTCGTTTGTCCGGTCAGCGCTTCTCACGCGTGGTGGATCGGCGTGTGCAGGTCGGTGAGGGGCCGACCTGTCCCTCCCCACGCCTCGGCGATGATCTCGTCGCGCCCTGCCTGCCCGGGGCGCAGCTGACCGGCGTCGACGGCGACGTCTACCGCGGCAAGGTGAAGGTCAAGGTCGGGCCGGTCGTCTCGGAGTTCGCGGGGACCGCCCGGTTCGTCGAGAAGGACGAGACGCGGTACCGCGGCGTGATCGACGCGAAGGGACGCGACGCCCGCTCGGCGGGCAACGCGTCCGCGCTGGTCACCGCGCAGCTGCGGCCCGACGGCGACCGGACGCTGACCATTGTGGACACCGACCTGAAGATCTCGGGCAAGCTCGCCCAGTTCGGCAGCGGCATGATCAAGGAGGTGTCCGGCAAGCTGCTCGCCCAGTTCGTCGCCAACCTCGAGGCCAGGCTGGCCGCCGAGGACGCGGGCAGCATCGCGCCGGTGGGCAGCCCGGCTGAATCAACCGCGCGGCCCGGGTCCGCAGCCGCGGCGATCACGCCCGGCGCCGCTGCGGCCCTCGCGGCCCCGCCCGGCACCCCTGGGGCCGGCGTCGCCCCGGCCGACACCCCGGTAGCCGTCCCTGCCTCGCCCGACACCCCTACGACCCTCGCGGCCTCGGCCGGCGCGGCCACGGCGGCGAAGACGCCCGCCGCCCGGCCGGCCAGCACCATCGGTGCCGGGCCGGCCGCCGAGCCGGAGGCGCTCGACCTGCTCAGCCTCGCCGGCGGCTCGATCACCAAGCGCCTCGTGCCGGTGCTGGTCGGCCTCGTCGTCGTCGGCGCGGTGATCGCCTGGCTGGTCGCGCGCGGGTGAGCGGCCTGCTGCGCGGGGTCGACCGGGCCGCGTTTGCGGTGGCCTTCGCCGACCGACTGCGGCGCCGGCGTGCCGGCCGGCCTCACCGAGGTCGACGACTTCGTCCGGGCGCTCGCCACCAACCCACCCGTGCAGATGTCCACGCTCTACTGGACCGCCCGAATCAGCCTGGTCCGGCGGCACGCCCACCTCGCCGCGTTCGACCGGGTCTTCACCGCGGTCTTCGCCGACGCGCCGCCGCTGCCGCTGCCCCGGTCCGCAGCCCCGCCCGGTGCCCGCGACGACGTGCACGTGCCGGTGCCCGCGACCACCGACGACGCGGGCCCGGGCGGCGGGCTGCCCTGGGCGACGCTGCCACCGGCCGTCGCCGAGGCGGCGGAGTCCGAGACCGCGACCCGGCTGCCCGAGCGGACACCCAGCGCCCTCGCCGGGCTCGCCGACCGACCATTCGAGGACCTCGACGGCGCACAGCTCGACCTGCTCGGCGACGCCCTGCGCGCGGCCGTCGCCCGCTGGCCGACCCGACGCACCCGACGCCACGCCGTCGCCCCGGCCGGACGGCGGATCGCGCTGCGGCCGACGATCGCGCGGGCCCGCCGCACCGCGTGGGAACCCGTCGAGGTGGTCCGCGAACGGCCAGTACGGCGACCCCGCCGGGTGGTGCTGCTCTGCGACGTCAGCGAGTCGATGCGGGCGCAAGCGGCCGCGTACCTGCACCTGATGCGGGCGTTCGCGGTGGCCGCCGACGCCGAGGTGTTCGCGTTCGCGACGACGCTGACCCGGCTCACCGTCGCGCTGCGGCACACCTCGGCGACCGCCGCCGTCGCGCAGGCCAGCGCGGCCGTCACCGACCGGTTCGGCGGCACCCGCATCGCCACCAACCTGCGCGCCCTGCTCGCCTCCCACCACGGTGCCGCCGTGCGCGGGGCGGTGGTGGTGATCGGCTCGGACGGCTGGGACAGCGACCCGCCCGGCGACCTGGCCGCCGTGATGGCCCGGCTGCGCCGCCGCGCGTACCGGATCGTCTGGTTGAACCCGCGGGCCGGCGCCCCCGGCTTCGCGCCCCGGGTGGCGGGGATGGCCGCCGCGCTGCCCTACTGCGACCGGCTGCTGCCGGCTGGCACGTTCCGGGAGCTGGTGGCGGCCGCCGGTCAGCTCCAGAGCGTCACGTGCACCGACGGCTTGAAGTGGCCCACGCTGACCCCCGCGCCGCGCATCATCGCCTGAATCGCCCGCGGCGTGGACGCGAACCGGGACAGCTCGGTCGCGGCCGACGGAGCGCCGGGGTTGGCGAGCACCAGCGAATGCCAGACGGCCTCGACGGTCGCGTGCGGTCCGACCAGCGGCCGAAGCTGACCGGTACGGACGTCCGGCGCGACGGTGAACGACAGCGCCGGCGCGACGCCCCTGCCGCGCTTCGCCTCGCCGAGCGCTGCCGCGTGGCTCTGGAAGATCCGCTGCCGATCCTCGGGCACGGCGAGCCGGCGCAGCATGGCCGGGACCGCACCCAGGTCGCTGGCCGCCGACGGCCCGAGCAGCCAGGTCTGCTCGCGCAGCTGCGCCGGCGACGCCGGCACACCGGCCAGCGGATGGTCCGGGCCGACGACGACCACGAGCCGGTAGTTCATCACCGGCCGGCAGGCGATCGCCGGGTCGACGACCGGCTGCGGCCCGATCGCGATGTCCGCGGCCCGGGTCAGCAACAGCGACTCGAACGAAGCCGGGTTGCACACGCTCAACTCCACGTCGAGGTCCGCGGCGCGCTTCGCGAACAGCTCGATCAACCCCGGCGCGGCGAGCTCGGCGAAGAGGCTGGACGCCGCGACCCGCAGCAGCCGGCGGCCCCGGGCCGCCGCGCTCACCTCCAGCACCGTACGGTCCTGCAGGCCCAGCAGCTCGGCCGCGCGGCTGGCCAGCCGCAGCCCGCCGGGGGTGAAGGCGAGCCCCGCCGCCGTCCGGGTGAACAGTTGGTCGCCGAACTCCCTGCGCAACTGCCCGATCAGCAGCGAGACGGCCGACTCGGAGACCTCGAGCTGCGCGGCGGCCCGCTTGACCGACCCCAGCCGGACCACGGCGACGTACGCGCGCAGCTGCGTCGGGGTCATCGTCGTCGACCACTCTCCCGATCGGATGATCCGGAACGTCTCGTGCTCCACCGCGATCATTCCCGGTCAGCCGCCCCGCCGCCAGAGTCACTTCACGTCGCCGCGCCCGACCCGCCCGGGTCGGCGCCGTCCGGCCCTGGACAGGGCGTCCTCGGCCTGGGTGGCCAGGGTGGCGACGAGGTCGGCCGCGGCGGGCAGGTCGGTGATGAGGTCGACGGCCTCGCCGGCCCAGACCGGTAGCGGAGGTACGGCCCCTCGTGCCACGTCGTCCTGATAGTCCTGTCTGGACCGGGCGTCGCCGGCGAGTTCGGCCTCCCGACCGCGCCACCGGTCGAGGTAGGGGTGGCCGAGGGTACGGGCGGTGTACGTCGACGGCCATCGGGAGCCACGGACGATGTCCAGCACGTTGCTGCGCTCAGTGTCCTCACCCCGTCCGTCGACGATCGCCCTGGTGATCCGGGGATCGACCAGGGCCTCGGCGGTGGCCTGGAAGCGGGTGCCGATCAGGGCTCCGGCCGCGCCCAGGGCCAGGGCCGCGGCGAGGCCGCGGCCGTCGGCGATCCCGCCGGCCGCCAGCACCGGCACCGGCGCCGCGAGATCCACCACGACGGGTACGAACGGCAGCGTGGACCGCCCGCGCCGGGCGCCATGGCCGCCGGCTTCGGTGCCCTGGGCCACGATGACATCGGCACCCAGGTCCACGGCCCGGCGGGCCTCCGCCAGATCCGTGACCTGGATGATCAAGGCGGCCCCGGCGCGACGGACACGGTCCGCGAACGGGCCCGGGTCGCCGAAGGAGAACATGACCGCCCGGGGCCCGTACCCCAACGCACGCTCGACCGCGCTGACGTCGACCGCCCAGGTCAGGAAGCCGACTCCCCACGGTTGGTCGGTGCCCGAAGCGACGATCCGCACCTCACGATCCAGCCACTCCCGCTGCCCGTCCGCTGCGCCGAGCATCCCGAGGCCCCCGCCGCGGGAGACGGCCGCCGCCAACGCGCCACCGGCCGACCCGCCCATCGGCGCCAGCACGATCGGATGCCGCACCCCGAGCAACTCCGTGAACTCCGTCGACAACGCCATCGCTCACCTCACGACGGTGGAAGCACGGCCCCGTCCCGGCTGGGGCCGCCTCACGGGATCGTCCGGTCCGCGCGCCGGGATGCGGTCGTCACGCGGGCGGCGGCGGCGCGGAGCACCCCCGGCACCAGTCGGCGATGGATGGCGGACAACGGGGGCCACACACCGTGGCCCAGGCGCCGCTCGTAGCGCAGGAAGGTGCCGAGTGCCACCCGCTCGTCGGCGGTCTGTACCAGGAGGTTGGCGGTCAGGAACCAGGAAGTGGCCTGGAGCCGGATCCAGTCGTCGCCACGGCCGTCGATCCGCCATCCGGCCACAGTGTCCGCCGATCGTCCTCGGCTGAGTCGCAGACCGAGGAAACCGCGCCAGATCAGCAGTTCCGCGACGCTGGGGACGTCGCCGAACATCGCCCGGGCCCACTGCTCCGGCGTGGCGTCCGCTTCCGTGCGGAGGGTGAACCGGTCGGCGTAGTCGATGCTGGGTAACGAGCTGAGCGCGCGGACGGACGCGGGGATATGGTGCGTCCCCACGGCACTGTCGACAAGGCCGATGGTCATCTCACTGCCCCCGATCAGATATACGGTGCCGTATAAAGCAGGCTAACCCAGTTGTACGGTGGCGTATATAGGAAGGGTGGGTGAGGCACATCGTGGGCGCGACTCGCACGCCGCGGGACAGGTGGATCAAGGAAGGGCTGCGGGCGCTGGCCGCCGGTGGCCCGGACGCCGTCCGCGTCGAGGCACTGGCGAAGAATCTCGGCGTCACGAAGGGCGGGTTCTACGGGTCCTTCGCCGACCGGGACGCGCTGCTGACGGCGATGTTGGACGCCTGGGAGCGGGAGAGCATCGACGAGGTGATCGACCGCGTCGAGCGCGAGGGCGGTGACCCGAAGACCAAGATTCAGCGCGCGGGTGTGCTCACCTTCTCCAGCGAGCGCCTGCTGCCGATCGACCTCGCGATCCGCGACTGGGCCCGGCGCGACGAGGCGGTCGCCGAGCGCCTGCGACGGGTGGACAACCGGCGGATGGCGCTGCTGCGCGAGATGATCGGCACCTTCTGCCCCGATGCCGACGAGATCGAGGCCCGCAGCCTGCTCGCCTTCTGCCTGGCGATCGGCGAGCACTTCCTCGCCGCCGACCACCGCGACCGCACCCGGGCCCAGGTCCTCGCCCGCGCCGCCGACCTGCTGCTCGACCGCCCCACAAGGGCCAGCCACTGACCCGGCCTCGTTGCGGCGGTCGTGGCCGCCGGCCGCCTGGACCAGCCGGCCAGGTCGCCGTCAGAAGTGGAAGACGCCGACGAGCAGCGCCACCGGGTCGGCGCCGGTGTGCAGTTGGTCGAAGGCCCGGACGGCCATGGTCAGCGCCGTGCCGCTGGCCGGGTCGACCAGCGACACGGTGCTCCCGTCCGGGGTGCCGTCGCCCTGGACACCGGTGAGGATCCGTACGTGCGAGATCTGGTTGTTCTCGATCCCGTCGTCGCCGATGTCGAGCACCGGGCCGACCGCCTCGATCAGCCGGGCGAGACCCTCCGGCGTGTAGCTCGCCGGGCCGTCCTCGGTCAGCCCCACCGCGGCGAGCACGGCCCGCAAGTCGGCGACGCCCACCCCCTGGTTCAGGTCGTACCTGCTGCGCCACGAGCCCCCGAGACCGTCGAGGACCTGTTCGACGGTGGCCGACCGGCCGGTCTTCCAGTTCGACATCATCGCGCCACCGGCGGCCCAGCAGACCAGCGACGACTTCTGCTTGATCGGTACGACCGGCGGGTCGACCGCGACGTCGAGTGCCGGTCGGCCGGCGACGGCGCCGGTCTTGACCGACACCGTGCCCTCGGGCCGGGTGACCCGCAGCGAGCCCTGATCGGAGGTGGCCACCCGGTCGATCGCGCGTCGCACGGCCGCGGAGCGGGTCGCGCTCGGGGTCGCCGGCCGTACCTCGCCGATCGCTCCCCGCAGCGTGCTCCGGGTCAACGCGCGCGCCTCGTCGTCGGAGAGGAGCCCCTTGTCGCGCGCGTCCTTGATGTGCGCGAGGGTGCGGTCGAGTTCCTTGTTCAGGAACCGCTGCTGGGCGAGGGCGCCTGCCTTGGTGGCGAAGCCCTGCGCCGCGGTCATCGACGTCTTGAGCGCCTCGGCGGCGTTCTGCTGGTTGACCGCCAGGCCGGTGAGGTCCTTGAAGATGGTCGCGCTGCCGAGCGCGGTCATCGCCGCCGCCAGACCGGTCGGGTCGGGAGCGCTCGGCGCCTGTTGCAGGCCGACGACGGGCGTCGGCAACGCGTCGGGCGTCAGGTTGGGCGGGGTGGTCCGCCGGCTGGCCGTACTGAGCGGGTCAATGCCGGGTGGACGGTCCGGGATGGGCGCCTCCTCCCACCGCCAGAACTTCGTGTCGTCGATGACCTCACAGCTGTTGCACCTGCTCAACACGGCCTCGGCGAAGACGCCGGAGGTCGGCAGGCTGATCCGCATCGGCGGCGCCGGGTCGGCGGCGTAGAGGTGACGCAGGTCCGCCGGGGTCGACCGGCCGAACTCGTACGTCGCGTCGAGCTTCAACCCCGGCGCGACCGGCATCACCAGGCTGTTGCCGACGACGCCGACGACCCGGTTCTCCACCACGGAGGCGACGCTGCGCCCGCCGGCGTCCGGTGCGACGAACCCGTCCAGCAGCAGGTAGCGGCGGTTCGGGTCCATCATGAGCCAGATCGCCCGGTGGTAGTGCTCGACGTGTTCGTCGAGGTGGTCGAGGAGCCGCTCGGCCAGGCGGCGGTCCCGGTCGCGCGGGTTCCGCTTCTCGGCGGCGTCCAGCGGCACCGCGATCTCGACGTCGTCGCCGAGGCTCAGGTCGTTGAGGATCCGCCGGTTGAGGAACAGGTGGTGGCTCAGATGCGCGGTGCGGTAGCGCAGCGAACCCGAGTCGACCACCAGCCGGGCGCCCGGCGGCAGGTTGCTGATCGCCAGCGACAGCCGGACCCGGTCGATCTGCGCGCGCAGCACGGTCGGTAGCGGGATGCCGGCCTGCAACCCGACCAGCAGGGGACGGTCCTGCCCGAACAGTCCGACCATCGCCGGGTCGACAGTCACCGTCCGGGTGGCCGCCCCGTCCTCGATCAGCGACATGGTCATGGTTCCGAGCAACCGTTGGGCCACCCCGGGCGCGATCCGGCTGTCCCAGATGGCGTCGCGGGACGCCGGCAGGGCGACTCCCAGATACCGCTGCCAGATGTTGGCCGGTGAGTCCCAGAGCAGGTCGGCGTAGCCGTCCCAGTTCGCCTCGACGAACTCGCCGGACTCTCCGTCCGCCGGCCGCGGCAGGGTCGCCCGCACCATCAGCTCGCCGTCGAGGTCGACCAGCGCCTCGTCGGCGTACCGGGCGGGCGGCACGTCCGCGCCGGCCCAGTCGGCGCGGACCCGAGCCAGGGCGTCGAAGGCGGCCCGCAGCTCAGGGCGGCGCAGCCCGCGTTCCAGTGGTTCCCGCCAGCGCAGCGCCTTGTCGGCGGTGAACGGCGAGATGGCGAACGGGATGAACAGGCACTCCTGCACCGCGGCGAGTTCCTGGCTGACCTGCAGGTGGCGCAGCACCTCGAAGTACTCGACGGTCAGCGCGTGGCAGTGGTTGTAGTTCGCCACCACCTCGGTCTGCGCACGCACCGACTCACCCTGGCGGGCGGTCTGCACGACGGTGGACCGCTGGCCGCGGACGGCGCTGGCGGACTGCAGGGTGCGGTCGCGGACCTGGTTGAGCGCGGTGCCGGTGAGCGCGCGGGCGGAGGTCTGGTTGGCCGTCGAGCCGGCCGACGACACGCCGCCCGCGGCGCCGAAGACCAACGGCCCGATGAACCCGCCGATGGCGGCCGCCACGGACGACACGTCGGCCGAGGAGCTGCCGCGCATCGACTCGGTCAGGGTGGACCGGATGACGTCGCTGATGTCGCTGTCGTGGCTCAGGTCGGCGACGAGTTCCTCGGCCACGGTCCGTTCGGCCCGCCGGCTGGCGACCTCCGACCGGTTCCAGTCGAGCACGGAAACGAGCTTCTGCTGCCCGGGCGCGAGCGGCAGCGAGTAGAGCAGGTCGCCGAGGGAGTAGCCGTCAGCCCGCCACACCTGTTTGATCGTCAGCAGATGTCCGTGCGCGATGGTGGCCGCCTGGTAGCCGTACGGGATCTGGTCCCAGTCGAGCTGGCGGTCCGGATCAAGGGTGAACCGGCCCGGCTCCGGCTGCGCGAGCAGCCCGACGGCGGCGCGGAACCGGCGGACGACGCTGGTCTGTTCGGCGGCCACCAGCCGCAGTGGCGTGACGTCGTGCGGGTCCCGGGCCAGGTCCGCGAGCACGCTGGCGTCCAGCCGCAGCGGGTCGCCCGCCAGTGCCCGCTGTTCGAGGACCCGGCTGGCCAGGGTGTCGGGGGCGGTCGACGCCCACCGACCGTCGAGTTCGATGCCGGGCACGAAGCGCTGCGCCGCGGTGAGGGCGCGCGGCACGACCTCGGGTTGCCGGGCGGCGCCGGCGGTGGAGCGGGCTTCCGGTGCGCCGGACGCGAGGCCGGCGGCCGCGCGGGTGGCCCCGGCGCCGAGGGCGAACGGGCCGGTGCGCGGCAGGTTCGCGACGGGATCGGCGGTCGGGGCCGGCGCGACCGGCGGGACCGGGTCCAGCACGACCGGACGCACCCGGGCCAGCCGCACCAACTCGTCGACCAGGGCGCCGGGGATGGTTGGCCGGCCTGTCGGGGTGACACCCTTGAGCCGCGGTTGGGTCGTGCGTACGACGGCCTGATAGGTCACCTCGTCGAGGGTGCGGTTGGAGACGGTGAAGTCGACGCAGCGAACCGCGTCACTCGCGTACGCCTCGACGTTGCCGGCGACGTCCACCTGGTCCGGGGAGCGGGGCGGGACGGTCGGGTCCGGGCAGTCGCAGTCGTCGGGTTTCGGCGGCGGGGCCGGCAACGCCGGCGCCTGCAGCACGATCCGTCGGGGCAGCAGCCCGTCCTCCAACGGGATCGGGATGGGCGGGCCACCCGACAGCACCGCGTACGCCTCGGCGAACCCGCGACTCGGCCACGGCCCGGAGAAGTAGCCGCCCACCGCCGTCCGGGTCACCGACACCGGGGCGGCCGGTTCCGCGTCGGCCCGCGCCCAGATCACCAGCAGCAGGTCACTGGGCACCCCCCGCCCGCGCGGGTCGATCGCCAGACCGGTGTACTTCAGCTGCTGGCCGAGGGTGAGGTCCTCGCTCGGTGGCACCTCGGTGGCCGGCCGCGCCACGACGGTGATCTCGACCGGTTCGGTGGGCAGGTCGGCGGAGACGACCCGGCCTCCGGCCGGCAGCCCGTCAGGGGCGAATGCGGTGAGGGTCACCGGCCCGCGTCGGTCGGCGGGATCGGGCAGGTCCAGCGCGAAGGCGCCGTCGCGCTCGACGACCGCGTCGCGGCGTCCGGCCACGAAGACGGCCTCGGCCGCGTCGACGGTGAGCCGCTCCTCGAACCTGGCGGTGACCGCGTATCCGGTGAAGTCGTGCACGCCGGTCGCGTCGAGCGTGCCGCGCAGCAGGGTCGTCATCTCGTCCTCCTACGCGTCCGGAGCGCTGTACGTGATGCCGGTGGAGGCGAGGTCCTCGCCGTTGGCGTAGCCGATCCGCAGCTCGTCGCCGTCGGTCGGCACAGTGGTCAGGAAGCCGAGCACGACCCCCTCCTCCAGGGTCGGCATCAGGCCCTGCACCGCCTGGGAACCCACCCTGGCGAGCATCGGGGTCGCGCCGAAGACGAGGCCGCTGCCGTGGATGACGACCCGCATCACCCAGTCGGTGGGCAGCGGCGTGGTGATGGTGTCGAAGTCGGCGCTGTCGACCTGCATGGCGTGCTCCTAGTGCCGCACGAGCTGGAGGGAGTCGAAGAACAGGTGCCGCAGCATGCCGGGCGCCGCTCTCAGGCCGACCTGTGCGACCCGGGCGGGGTTGATGCCGGTGAGCTTGTCCACCGGGAGGGTCATGGTCTCCAGGCGCAGAACGGAGGAGTTCCCCGTTGTCCAGTGCCAGACGGGTCGTCGGGGAACGAGCGGTCCGTTGAGGGCCGACGCGTTGATCGTCGTGCTGGCCCCGTCCGCGTCGGTGACGATCACGCTGAAGGCCGGCAGTTGCCCCGCGTCGATGGTGTCCTGGCTGCTGAGGTCGTAGTCGGCGCCCACACCGAAGGTCAGTGCGTCGAAGCTCGACCAGTCCGACTCCCCCGGCCGCAGGGCGATGGAGTAGGCCGAGCCGGCCGGCCCGGGTGGCTCAAGGACGAGGATCGTGGTCACGTGGTTGGTCGCCTTGTCCAGTGACCGGGCGCCGATCAGGACGTCCGGGAACGGGTCGATGGAGCCACCGGTGAGAGTGCGCGGCTTGACCGGGTCCTCCATGTCGTCGAGGACCTGGATCTGGCTGCCGAACGACCACTGCAACGACACCCCCGCGCCGAGCGTGTTGGCGGCGGTGCCGTCGAAGAGCCCCTTCGGCTTCGCATCGCCGAGCAGTCGCCACCGGAACAGCCCGCCGATGTACTCGTCGGCGAGCTTCTCGTGATCCGCGGCGGACAGGAGAAGATCCGGGAACAGGCCCGTGTCATCGCCGGCTTTGAACCATTCGGAGTTGAACCGGTTGTGGTTGCAGTTGTCGATGAAGACCATCGCCTTGTCGCAGGTGGCGCGATCGTAGTGACGGAACCCGGTCCCCCCGTAGTACCTCGCACCTCGACCGCCCGCCACGTCGCCGTCGCGCGCGCCGTAGACGACGGCGAAGAAGGGCGTGTCACTCCTGCCGAGCGCCACCTCCTCCGGCTTGCCGAACGCGAGGTCGGTCGGGGCGAGCGCGCACACGGCCCGGATGCCGTACCGGGTGGCCGGCGGGCGGACGCTGTTCCTCCGGGCGGCCCGGATAACGGCGTCGCCGCCGCGGGAATGCCCCATCAGCGCGACCCGGTCGAAATCCACCCGTTGGTGCAGCGACGACGACGGGTTCGCATCCAGGGTCCGCAACGCGTCCAGCGCACCGAGCACCATCTGCGTCCGCATCTCGATCATCGAGTCGAAGAGGTTCGCGACATTGGTGTCGACCGAGACCGAGATGATCCCGTGCCGGGCCAACTCCTCCTGCAGCTTCTGGTATCCGTTGAAACTCGGGATGAGCCTGCCGGGGACCGACTGCCCGTGCAGGATCACCGCCACCGGCAGCCGGCCGGTCCCGGCCACCCGGGTCGGCGTGGCGGCGTCGGCCGGGTACACGATCCGCAGCCGCCGCTCGACGAGGTACTTCGTCGGATCGAGCGGATCCTGCTCGATCAGCCCGGCCGCTTCCGGCTTCTCGAGGTGGTTGCCGAGGAGAGCCTTCAGGGTGTCGTACGTGTCGATCACGAAGGGGGTCATGCTGGTTTCCCACCACGGCTCGACGACCACCACCTGCGGAATCTGGTGGAACAGCTCCAGGGGCGGCGACGGGATGAGCCCGGCGCCGACGACGCCCCGCTCGTCGGCGAAGCTGACCTCCACGGTTTCGCTGGGGCTGCTCACCTTGATGTCGGCCTTCGCGCCCTGCGCCGCCTTGTCGATCACGTCATCGACGACCGGGTCCGTGGTCGGGCCCTGCGCGCCCGGCCGCGGCTCGCCGACCAGGCCGCGCAGCGCGGACGAGGCCAGCTCCTGCGCCTCGCTCTGGCTGAGCAGGCCGTCGCCCCGCGCCTGGTTGATGCGGTCCAGCATCCGCTCCGCGTTGCGACCGAGCTCCTGCTGGCTGGCGAGCTTCGCCGCCTCGTCGCCGAGCGCGGAAGCGGCTGACAGTGACGCCTCGAACGCGGCCGCGGCGTTGCGTTGGGTGCCCTCCAGTCCGGTGACGTCCTGGAACAGGCCCGGCGTGGAGAGCAGCTCGAAGGCGGCCCGGAGGCCGACCGGATCGGGCACCGCGGGCGCGTTCTGGATCTGCACCAGCGGCGCCGGCAGCGGGGTCGGGGTGAGGTCCGGCTCCGTACCGGCCCGGCTCTCGGTGGAGACGGGGGAAATCTCCGGCAGCTCGAGCTGACCGTCGGTGCTCCACCGCCAGTAGCGGGTGTCGTCGACGCTCTCGCAGGCGTTGCACGAACCGGCGACGGCTTCGGCGAAGACGCCACGGGTCGGCACGCTGACCCGCAGCGGCGGCGCCGGCGGGGCGGCGTACGCGTTGACCAGCGGCACGGGGGCCACGTCGCCGCCGGCCTCGGTGAGCGTCGGGTCGAGGCGCAGCCCGGGCGCCGCCGGCAGCACCAGGCTGTTGCCGACGATGCCGATGAGCTGGTTGCTGCACAGGCTGGCCACGCTGCGGCCACCCAACCCCGGCACCTCGACCGCGTCGAGCAGCATGAACCGGCGCTGCGCGTCCAGGCTCATCCAGATCGCCTGGTGGTAGAACTCGAGGTGGTCGTTGAGGTGGGCGACCAGCAGGTCGGCCAGCTTCACGTCCTCCTGCCGCGGGTTCCGCAGCTCGCGCTGGGACAGCGGCGCGGCGACCACGACGGCGTCGCCGAGCTTGATGTCGTCGATGATCCGGGCGTCGTCGAAGAGCACGGCCGACAGGTGCGGCGTCCGGTAGCGCAACCGGCCGGAGTGCACGATCACCTGGGCGTCCGGCGGCAGCGGCGGTCCGTCGTACCAGATCTTGACGTGCGCGATGTCGTCACGCGGGACGCCCGGCACCGCCCCGGCCTGGTTGACAGTGACGTACAGCGGCACGCTCTCGGCGTAGCGCGACACCAGGGTGGCGTCGACCGGCACCTCGGACTCGCCACCGTCGGGCCCGACGAACGCCAGCCGCAGCCGCTGCACCAGCCGCTCGGCGATGCCGGGCGCGATCTCGGTACGGAAGATCCGGTCCCGCTCGCGCGCGGTCCGCTCGTTCAGCTTGGCGGTGAACAGTTCCAGGGTGTCGACGTTCAGGAACGGCGCCAGCGGCCGCCACATGTCGACCTGGTACCGACCGTCGGCGGCGTCGCGCGGGCGGGGCAGCAGGAAACTGATCCGCAACTCGCCCTCGATCGACTCGGGCGCCTCCTCGCTGTAGCGGGCCACCGGAAAGTCCCAGCCCACCCAGTTGTCGGCGATCCGCTCGATGGCGTCGAAGCCGCCGCGCAGCTCGCCCCTGCGGAGGAATCGTCCCAGCACCTCGCGCCAGCGCAGCACCTTCGCCCGGTCGAAGGGCGCCAGCGGCAGCGGCACGAACAGGCACTCGCGCACGTCCGCCAGCTCATGGGTGACGAGGAAGTGCCGCAGCACCTCGAAGTACTCGACCGTCATCGCGTGGCACCGGTTGTAGTTGGCCACCACCTCGGTCTCGGCCCGCAGCGTTTCCCCCTGGCTGACGCTCTGCACCACCGACGAGCGCTGGCTGCGCAGCGCCGAACTGCGCTGGGACACCCGGTCCCGCAACTGCTGCATGGAATCGCCGGCGAACGTCCGCGCGGCGTCCTGCCAGGATGAGGAACTGGACCCGCTGGTGCCGCCGGCGACGCCGCCGAAGATGCCGAAACCACTGCCGATGAAGCCGGCGCCGAGCCCGCCGGCGACCCCCCAGGTGGTGTTGCGCGAGCCGGCCGAGATCTCCTCGTGCAGGTCGGTGCCGACCATCTCCAGCACGGCCCGGTCGCGGCTGAGCAGCGCGTCGAGGTGCTCCTCGTACTCCAGCCGCTCCTCCCGGGCCGACGACGTGCGCCGGTCCCAGTCGACCACCGCGACCTGGCGGCGCTGTCCGGGCGCGAGCGGCAGCGAGTAGAGCAGGTCGCCGAGGGAGTACCCGTCGGCGCGCCAGACCTCGCGGAACTGCAGCAGATGGCCGTAGGCGATATCCAGCGCGGGGTGGATCCGCGGCGTGTAGTCCCAGTCGATGGCGTGTTCGGCGTCGAGGATCGTCCGATCCGACGCTGTCCGCAGCCCGGCGTCGATCATGTCCGTGGTGGCGGTCACCTCCGACAGCCACGCCGCGCGGGTGATCGCGGCGACGCTCGGCGGCCGGTCGGTGCGAACCAGCGAACGCGCCGCGTGCACGTCGAGGGTGAGGTTCGTGGTCTGCAGGGCCACCGACGTCGGCCGGGTCAGCCCGAGGGCCTGCGCCGCGATCGACACGCCGAGCAGGTCGGCGAGCAGATCCGACGGTACGGCCCGGCGCGGGTTCAGGGTCAGCCCGGCCACCCGCGGCTCCGAGGTCCGTACCACCTGGAAGTAGGCGAACTCCTCGATGACCCGGTTCGGCATCGTGAGATCGACACAGCCGCCGCCGAGGTCCTGCGAGAACGCCTCCGGGCTGCCGGTCAGATCGGCCTGGTCCGGCACTCGGGGCGGCGTCGCGGAGCAGCCGCAGTCGTCGTCCGGCAGTTCGTCGTCGTCGAGGTCGACGACCAGCAGGATCGCCTGCGGCAGCCGGCCGTCGGCGGCCAGTGGCACAGGCTGCCGCACTCCCCCGACGACGCTGCCGGACGCCGAGACCAGCACGTCGTCGACCCAGTCCGCACCGAACCGGCCGTCGGACCGGGTGGCGGTGATGACCAGGGGCCGGGCCGGTCGGTCACCAGCGGTGTCGGGCTCGCCGGCCGGGTCGACGCCCCAGATCACCACCGGCAGGTCGGGCGGAACCCGCCGGCCCTCCTGGTCGACGACCTGGCCGGTGATCCGGGTGCGGGCACCCAGGTTGGGCTCGTCGCTGGGCACGACCTCGACCCGGTCGACGGTCTGGACCCGCAACCGGAGTGGTCTGGCCAACTGCTCCAGCGAGCGGCGCAGCCGGTGGACCTCGACACCGGTCGCGGCCGCCACGGAAATCTCCACCGGGTCGACCGGGACGCCGTCCGGCCTGACCTCGATCCGGAACTCGCCGTCCGCGGGCAGCCGCGCCGAGCCGACGACGGGGAACCGGAGCACCTCGTCGCCGAGCGTCCGTTCGGCCCGGAGACCGACCTGCACGCGGTAGCCCTCCACCGACCCTCCGGTCGCCCGGGGCCGGACTGTGCCGTGCACGACGAGTATCTCGGCCATGGTGACCTCCGCGCAGCGTCGGTAGCGATCGCGTCAGGCCGACTCCGGTCGTGGCTCGCCCTGCGGAGGTATCTGCCGGCTATCGCCGGCGCCATGCCGGGCAGACAAGGGATGAGCAGCGCATTCACGTCTCGCAAGGCTCATCGTCCGCCGCCGGGACGGGTAGGTAAAGCCATCGGTCGAGTCAGATCACCGACCGCCGGCGAGGTTCCGCGAGGATCTGGCCGGTCGCGGGCACACCAGTGCCACTCGGCCGCGCGCCACGGTCGCCGGCCGACCGCGGGAAGTCTCGCCCAGCTGCTCCCGGGAAAAATCCCCGGACGGCGCCCGCCGGCCGTCCGTCACGGACGACCGGCGGGCGGACCTCAGCTGATCCCGGACGTCGTCCACCGCGCGGACGCGGTGGTGACCGGCACGGTGTCACCGACCAGCGTGGTCAGCGCCTGGGCGTCCCGTCGCGCGCTCGTACCGACCCAGACCTCGACGTCACCGGGCTCCACGACCCGGGTGAGCGTGCGGTCCGAGAAGGCCAGCCGCGTCGTGGGCACCGTGAACTCGACAGTGACCGACTGGCCCGGCGCCAGCCGGACCCGCCGGTAGCCCAGCAGCTGCGCCACCGGCCGGGTCACCGAGGCCACCAGGTCACGGCCGTAGAGCTGGACCACGTCGTCGCCGGCCACCGCGCCGGTGTTCGTCACGCGTACGGTCACGGGCAGCGCCCCGTCGGTCGGCACCGTGGCCGGCACGGTCAGGTCGGTGTACTCGAACGTCGTGTAGGACAGGCCGTGGCCGAACGGCGCCGCGGGCGTGGTGGGCAGGTTGGTCACCTCGCTGCCCTCGCCGAGCGTGGGGTGCAGGTACGAGTACGGCTGCGCCCCGGCCGACCGGGGCAGGCTGACCGGCAGCTTGCCCGACGGGTTGACCCGCCCGGACAGCACCCCGGTGATCGCCCCGGCGCCCTCCTCGCCCGGGAAGAACGCCTGCACCACCGCCGCGCAGCGGGCCAGCGCCCAGTCGACCGCGTACGGCCGGCCGGTGAGCAGCACGAGGACGACCGGCGTACCGGTCGCCAGCACCGCCTCGACGAGCTCGCGCTGGACGCCCGGCAGCTCCAGGTCGTCCCGGTCGCAGCCCTCGCCGACCGTGCCGCGCCCGAAGAGGCTGGCGTGGTCGCCGACGACGAGCACGGCGACGTCCGCGGCGGCCGCCGTCGCGACGGCCTCCTCGAAACCGGACCGGTCGTCGTCGTCCACCTCGCAGCCGCGTGCGGACGTGACGAGATCGGCGCCGAACTCGGTGCGCATCGCGTCGAGGACAGTCGGGATCTCGATACCGGTCTCCACGTCGGAATGCTGGACGAGGACGTGGTTGAGGAAGGAGTAGCACCCGAAGAGCGCACCGGGCCGGTCGGCGTTCGGGCCGATGACCGCGACGCGCCGGCCCGCGGGCAGCGGAAGCGCGTCCCGGTTGGCGACCAGGATGATCGACTCCTCGGCGAGGCGGCGGGCGATCGCCCGGTGCTCCGGCGAGTCGAGGTCGACCACCTGAGGCGGTTCGTCCGTGAAGGTGGCGTCCAGCAGCCCGAGTTCCAGCTTCTGCCGCAGGACCCGCAGCACCGCCCGGTCGACGATCGCCTCGTCCAGCGTGCCGGCCCGCACCGCCTCCCGCAGGGCGAGGTAGGCGTCGCCCGTCGGCAGCTCGACGTCGACACCGGCGGTCAACGCCTGCACGGCCGCCTCCGCGTGGTCGCCCGCCACGTGGTGCAGCAGGTTCAGGAACGCCACCCCGTAGTAGTCGGCCACCACCGTGCCGTCGAAGCCCCACCTGTCCCGCAGCACGCCGGTGAGCAGCGTCGGGTCGGCGGCGACGGGCACGCCGTCGATCTCGGCGTAGGAGTGCATGACGGAGCGTGCGTTGCCGTCGAGGATCGCCATCTCGAACGGCGGAAGCAGCACGTCGGCGACCTCCCGCGGACCGGCGTGCACGGGGGCGAAGTTGCGCCCGGCGCGCGAGGCGGAGTAGCCGACGAAGTGCTTCAAGGTGGCGTGCACCCCCTGCGACTGCAGGCCACGCACGTACGACGTGCCGAGGGTGCCGACCAGGTAGGGGTCCTCGGCGATGCACTCGTCGACCCGGCCCCAGCGCGGGTCACGGATCACGTCGAGCACCGGGGCGAGTCCCTGGTGGATGCCCAGGGACCCCATGGACGCCCCGACCGCCGCCGCCATCTCGGTGACCAGCTCGGGGTCGAAGGCGGCTCCCCAGGCCAGCGGGGTGGGGAAGGTGGCGGCCTTCCACGCCGAGAGCCCGGTGAGGCACTCCTCGTGGACGATCGCCGGTATGCCGAGCCGGGTGCCGGTCACCAGGTCCGACTGGAACTTCCACAGCCAGGACGCACGCGCGGCGGCGTCGACGGGACGCGTGCCGTACGGCCGGGTGAGGTGGCCGAGCCCGTGCCGGGAGAAGTCCTCCAGCTTGCTGCTGTCGCCGAACTCGCCCTGCAGCGGTGCGACGGCCTCGCCGTCCTCCTTCTCCCAGAAGCCGACCAGCTGGGCGACCTTCTCCTCGATCGTCATCCGGCCGAGCAGCTCGCGAAGGCGCGCCTCGCCGTCGCGCCCGTCCGGCAGGTCGTGGTCCGGATCCGCCTGGGCCGGCACCGACCCACCCACCGCACCGCGAACCTCAGTCATGATGTGCTTCCCCTTCGTTGTGCTGGTACCGCTGTCGCTCATCCCTTGACCGCGCCCTGCAGGCCGCCGACGATCTGCTTCTCAGCCAGCGTGAAGAAGAGCAGGGCCGGCAGCATCGCCAGCGACGTGAAGGCGAGGATTCCCGCGGTGTCCGAGGTGTATTGACTTGAGAAGTTCTGGACACCCAGCGGCAGGGTGTGCAGCTCGGCGTCGCCGAGGACGAGCAGCGGCAGCAGGAACGCGTTCCAACTCGCCACGAACGCGAGGACCCCGACGGTGACCAGCGCCGGCCGCGACAACGGCAGCATGATGCGCCAGAGGAACCCGAGCCGGCCGGTACCGTCGATCGCGGCGGCGTCCTCCAGCTCGCGGGGCACCGCGGAGAGGAAGGGACGCAGGATCACGATCGTGAGCGGCAACTGGAAGGCGACCTGCGGGAGGATCACCGCGTAGTAGGAGTTGATCAGGTTCAGGTCGCGCAGCATCAGGTAGAGCGGCAGGATCGCCGCCCCGGCCGGGAAGAGCAGACCGAGGGTGAAGAAGGTGTAGAGCCCCTCGCGCCCGCGGAAGGTGTACCGGGCGAGCACGAACGCGGCGCCGACGCCGAGCACCACGACGCCGAGCGTCGTGCCCAGGGCGATCACCGCGCTGTTGACCGCCTGCTGCCAGAAGTCGCTCTGCGTCAGCACCCGGACGTAGTTGTCCGCGACCCACGGGTCGGGCAGGCCGGCCGGGTCCGCGATGATCTGCGGGGTGGTGCGGAAGCCGCCGACGATCACGTAGACCACCGGAGTGATCGACACGGCCGCGACGGCGAGCGCCAGCACGTAGGTGAGCGGGGTGCCCCACGCCACCGGGCGGCGGCTCGAGGAGGGAGCTGGATTGGCCACCACGGTCAGTTCACCCTCCCGGTGATGGCGCCCTCGATGTCCCGGCGGAGCAGGAAGCGCTGGAACAGCAGCGCCGCGACGAACGAGATGACGAACAGGATCACGGCCACCGCGTTGCCGTAGCCCCAGAGCCGGGCGAAGAAGCCGTTGTCCACCATGTACGTCGCCATGGTGGCGGAGGCACCGAGCGATCGCACCGCGGGCACCGAGGTCACCCAGATCACCTCGAAGGTCTGCAGCGAACCGATCATCGACAGGAACATCCAGATCCGGATCGTCGGGCCCAGCAGCGGGAGCGTGACGTGGCGCTGGGTCTGCCACCAGCCCGCGCCGTCGATGGCGGCGGCCTCGGTCAGCTCGGGCGGGACGTTCGACAGACCGGCGAGCAGCAGGATGATGGCGAAGCCGACGTACTTCCAGGTGAGGACGAACAGCATCGTCCAGATGACGATGTCGAGGTCGGCGAGCCACGCCTGCACCAGGCCGCCCAGCCCCAGGGACCGCAGCAGCGCGTCGACCGTCCCGTTGTCGGTCAGCAGCAGCTTCCACATGATGCCGACGGTGACCTCGGCGAGCACGTAGGGCACGAACACCAGCAGACGGAACGCTGTGCGGCCGCGGAAGCGACGGTTGAGCAGCAGGGCGATGCCCAGCGCGAGGGGGCCCTGGATCACGAGCGACCCGATCACGATGATCGCGTTGTTGCGCAGCGCGTCGAGGAAGATCGGGTCCTGGAAGGCCAGCACGTAGTTGTCGAAACCGACGTACTCGGTCGGCGGCCCGACCCCACGCCAACGGAACAGGCTGTAGTAGACCGCGAAGCCCATCGGCACGAGCACGAACATCACGTACACGACGATCGCCGGCGTGGTGAGCCCGATGATCTCGTACCACTTGCGCCTGGTCTCGGCCGCGCGGGACGAGCGGCGGGCCGCCGGGGGACCCGCCGGCGGCGCGAGCGCGCCGCCGGCGGGGTTCAGGGTCGGGTTGGTGGAGGTCACTTCTTCGCGGCCGCCTTCATCGCCGAGACGACCTGCTCGGGGCTGCCGTTGCCGGCGAAGATGGCGACGATCGCGTCGTTCATCGCGTTGCCGACGGTGCTGCCGAAGGCGGTGTCCAGCCAGAGTTGCACGTAGGTCGCGCCGGAGGTGGCCTCCAGGATGGACTTCAGGGCGGGGTCGGCGACCCCGTCCTCCGCGCCCTTGGCGACGGGCAGGCCGGTGCCGGTCTCGGCGTAGCCCTTCTGCACCTCGGGGCTGACGATGTACTTGAGGAACTCGACGCACTCGGCCGGGGCGTTCTTGGCGCAGGCGAACCCGTCGCCGCCGCCGAGGGCCGCCTTCGGGTCACCCGCCGAACCGGAGATCGCCGGCACCGGGAACCAGCCGAGGAACTTCTTGAGCGCCTCCGGGTCCTCGGAGACGGTCTCCAGGGTGCCCCGGTTCCAGTCCCCCATCAGCTCCATCGCGGCCTTGCCGTTGGCGAGCAGGCCGTTCGCGCTGGTCGGGTCGTTCTGCCCCGGCGTGGCGATGAAGTTGGCCTGGAACGGCTTGGTGTCGATGAAGGTCTTCAGGTCCTGGCCGGCCTTGACGAAGCACGGGTCGTCGAAGACGAGGTCGACCGAGGCCTTCTTCAGCGTGTCGACCGAGCAGGCGCGCAGCGCGAAGTTGTACCACCAGTGCGCGGCGGGCCACTTGTCACCGGCGCCCAGGGCGATCGGGACGACGTTGATCGCCTTGAGCTTCGTGACCGCGTCGTTGAGCTCCTCGAACGTGGTCGGCGGGGTGGTGATGCCCGCCTTCGCGAACATGTCCTTGTTGTACCAGATGCCCTCGATGCCCATCCGGAACGGCAGGCCGTACTGCTTGCCGTCCACCTGCCAGATCTCGGCCGCGCTGCCGATGTTGGCGACCTCCGTCTTGACCTGGTCGGTGATGTCCTTCAGGTAGTCGGCCTCCACCTGCTCGCGCATCTCACCGCCGCCCCACGCCTGGAAGATGTCCGGCGGGTCGCTGGTGAGCAGCGCGGCGGGGAGCCGGGTGCGCTGGAGCTGGTTGGTCTCGATCGCCTCGATCTGGATCGTGACGGTCGGGTGCAGCGCGGAGAAGTCCTTGGCGACCTTCTCCCAGTACGTCTTGCCGGGCCCGTCCTGGGAGGCGTTGTGCCACCACGTCAGGGTTACCGGGTTCTTGTAGAGCTCGCTCTCGGCGGGGGCTTCGTCGTCGCCGCCGTTGCAGGCGGTGACAAGGAGTGCGCTGGTCAGGAACAGCGCTAGGACGGCGCCCGCACGGCGCTTCATCGCCATCGGTGTCTCCTCGACTGGTCAGTCGCGATACTCGGCTGGTGGCCGAGTTTTACAGCCGTGTAACTCAGTGTCAATCGTTATCGATAACGTTTTCGAATCTCCGGTGACGACGTCCGGAGGGCCCTCTATCATCGTCGGCGTGGCGTTTCCCCAGCGTGTCAAGATGTCGGACGTGGCTCGTACGGCCGGCGTCTCGGTGGCGACCGTGTCCAAGGTCGTGAACGGCCGGTACGGCGTGGCAGAAGCGACCGTGGAGCGCGTCCAGCAGGTGATCCGCCAGCTCGGCTACGAGGCCAGCCTGGGGGCGCAGAGCCTGCGCAGCCACCGCACGAACGTGCTGGGCATCCTGGTGGCCGAGTTCGAGCCGTTCTCCACCGAACTGCTCAAGGGGGCGTCCAGGGAGGTCGCCGGCTCCGGCTACCAGCTGCTGGCCTACTCCGGCGGCGACGGCGGCGGCGCGGCGATCGGCTGGGAGCGCCGGTCGCTGGCCCGGCTGTCCGGAACCCTCATCGACGGGGCCGTGATCGTCACGCCGACCGTGGTCGAGACCAAGCCGGGCTTCCACGTCGTCGCCGTCGACCCGCACACCGGCCCGTCCGGCCTGCCCACGGTCGACTCCGACAACTTCGCCGGCGCCGTGCTCGCCACCGAACACCTGCTGTCGCTCGGCCACCGCCGCATCGGGCACATCAGCGGACGCCCCGACCTCGAGTCGGCGCGCCTGCGCGAGGCGGGCTTCCGCAAGGCCATGGCCGACGCCGGCGTGCCGGTCGACGAGCGGCTCGTACGGGTCGGCGGGTTCCGGATCGAGAGCACCGCCGGCACGGCCGCGGAGCTGCTGGCGCTCCCCGACCGGCCGACCGCGATCTTCGCGGGCAACGACCTCTCGGCCATCTCCACCGTGGACGTCGCCCGGAGCATGGGCCTCACGGTGCCCGACGACCTGTCGGTGATCGGCTTCGACAACGTCCCGGAGTCGGCGCTGGTCGACCCGCCACTGACGACGATCATGCAACCGCTGCAGCGCATGGGTGCCGAGGCGCTGCGCCTGCTCGTCGACCTGATCGCCGGCGTCGAGCGCGACACGCACGTCCGGCTGCCCACCGAACTGGTCGTCCGCGCCTCCTGCGCCCCGTACCGCCCCGGCCCGGCCGTGCCGCTGTCCCACGCCACGACGGCCGGCGGCTGAGCCGTCGGTCCCGGTCACGACCGGCACCCCGGCGTCGCGCGTCGGCCTGGTCGAGGTGGCGGCGGGACCGCACGGCCCGCTGCTGTACGACCAGCAGGAAGGTCCGTGCGGCCCCGCCTCCGCCGGTGATTCACCGGCGCGGCTGGTGCGGGACGCGCGGCAGGACGTACGGCGGGCCGGCGTAGATCAGGTCGGCCTTCATCTCCTGGTAGGCCCGCTTGGGCTGGTAGTTCTCGTCGTAGATGGTGGCCAGGCCCTCCGGCGGGTCGCTGAACCAACCGGGCACCCAGGAGTGCTTGTCGGTGAAGCCCCAGACGGTGAACGACAGGCAGTGCCGGTCGGCCAGGCAGGCGCGCAGCAGCACGCTGAAGTTGGCCGCGGACGCCTGCAGCCGCGGGTTGATCTCCGCGGGGTCGCCGGCCTGGACGCCCTCGGTCAACTGGCTGCGCACGTCGACCTCGGTGAACGCGGTGGCCAGGCCCAGGCCGGAGAACTTCTTCAGTGCCGCCGCCACCTGGAGGGTGTCGTAGTTGCCGTACTGGGTGCCGAGGTGACCCTGGCTGCCGATGCCGTCGATGGGCACGCCCGAGGCCCGCAGCTGCCGGGCCATGTCGTAGACGAACTGCGTCTTGTCGTTGGCCGGGTCACCCGAGCCGAACGCCTCGATGTTGTAGTCGTTGTAGAACAGCAGCGCCTTCGGGTCGGCCGCGCGCGCCCAGCGGAAGGCGTCGGCGATGTAGTCGGGCCCGAGGTGCTGGGCCCAGAAGCCCTTGTAGTGCAGGGTCGGCGGGTTGTCCCACGGGTCGCTGACGGCCTCGTTGACGACGTCCCACTGCCAGATCTTGCCCTTGTAGCGGCTCACCACGGTGGTGATGTGCTTCTTCAGCAGGGCGCGCAGCTCCTCCTTGCTGATCGAGCCGTCGGCGACGCCGCCGGTCAGCCAGCCGGGCAACTGGTTGTGCCAGACCAGCACATGGCCGCGCACCCGCTGGTTGTTCTGGCGGGCGAAGTCCACGAGTTCGTCGGCCGGTCCCCAGTTGTAGCTGCCCCGGGTGGGTTCCAGGCTCTCCCACTTCATGGCGTTCTCGGCGGTCACGGAGGAGAACTCCGACGCGGCGAGCTGGCGGTACCGCGGGTCGGCGGGGTCGTTGAGGACGGCCATGTCGACGGCGGTGCCGATGTGGAGGCCGTGTCGCTGGCCGAGCGTACGCAGGCTCTGCTCGGCGGGGTCGTACGGGCGGCCCGCCGTGGCGGGCAGGACGTTGAGCGTCGCGACGGTCGCGACCGCGACCACGCCGGTGGCTATCCACCGTCTCAGCTTCATCTGCGTTCCTTTCGGGCTGACCCGGCGACCGGCGCCGACGAACAGGGCACGGACTCCGCGCTGGTGCCGGACGGGGCGATCAAAGGATGCGAGGGTGGCCGGCGTGGCGATGTTTCGGCCGCGACGCCGGAAGTTTCGGAACTCCGACCGGAACTTGGTCGGAAACGTTAGGAGTCGATGTGGGGTGTGTCAACACGGAAGATTTCCGGAAAGGAGCGCCGCGGACCGGGCCACGACTGGCGGCCCGGTCCGGCGGTGACCCGGCGGTTCAGTGCTCGCGGTACGTCGCCTGGTCGAAGTCGGCATACCCCCCGTCGCCGCCGAGGTCCTGCACCCACAGCCCCAGGAGCGCGCCGGTGAAACCCCACGCGGCCGGCTCGCCGTCGACGATCACGGCGGCGTGCTCGTCGGAGAGGATGGTGGCGTCCAGCTCGACCGGGAGTTGGCGCCAGCCGTCGCCCAGGTCGTAGCCGAACCGCAGCGCCGGCCCGTCGAACTCGACGCGCAACCCGACGCGGGCGGCGGCGCCGACGTCGACGGTGAGCTCCGGGTAGGCGGTCCGTCGGCCGCTGTCCGAGCTGAGCAGTTCCAGCACCACCCGGCCGTCGTCGGCCCGGGTCAGGTAGAGGTAGTACCAGTTCAGGGTGTTGTAGTAGGCGGTGATCCCGGCCAGCTGCCGGTGGTCGACCGGGTCGAACTCGACGACCGTCTCCAGCGAGCAGCGGGCCGCACCGACCCGCCGGGCGACCAGACTCGGCGCCTGCTTGCCGACCGGCGACTGGCCACCGTGGACGCGCAGGTGCGAGGGGCGCGCCCGCAGGTCGACCCAGTCGGCGGTGGCCGGGCGGCGCAGCGTGGACCACCAGGTGGCCAGCCGCGGCGCGTCGAAGTGGTCGGTCGCGGGCTCGTCGGGCCACGGATGGGCGGGCAGGTCCGGGGCGGGGATCTCGGTGGCCGGCACGCCGCCGGGAATGGTGGGCCAGCCGCCGCGCGGCCAGTCGACCTTCTGGATGGCGGTCTCCCGCCCCAGCACGCAGTTGCCCAGCGGAGTGTAGGGACGTCCGACGAGGTGGGCGAGGTACCAGTCGCCCCGCTGGGTGCGTACCAGGCTGCCGTGACCGGCCTTCTGCAGCGCGAGGTCCGGCCGGCCGACGGAGGTGAGCAGCGGCCCGGCCGGATCGACCTCGTAGGGACCGAGCAGATCCCGCGACCGGGCGACGGTGACCTGGTGCTCCCAGCTGGTGCCGCCCTCGGCGGTGACCAGCCAGTACCAGCCCTCGTGGCGGTAGATGTGCGGCGCCTCCGTCAGGCCGGCGTCCGTACCGGTGAAGATGATCTTCGCGTCTCCCACCAACTGTCGCCGGGCGCGGTCGTAACGCTGGATCTCGATGCCGCCGAACCGGTCGCGTCCCGGCCGCCAGTCGGCGCTCATGGACAGCAGCCAGGTGGAGCCGTCCTCGTCGTGGAAGAGCGAGGCGTCGAAGCCGTGCGCGTGCAGCGCGACCGGATCCGACCAGGGGCCGGTGATGTCGGGGGCGGTGGTGAGGAAGTTCTGCGCGTCCCAGTAGCCGCTGGCGAAGCTGGCGACGTCGCTGTAGACCAGGTGGAACAGGCCGTCGTGATAGGACAGGTCGGGTGCCCACACCCCGTTGGAGTCGCCGCACCCGCGCAGGTCCAGCAGGCGGCGCTCGGTGATGATCCCGCCCAGCGCACGCCAGTGCACGAGGTCCCTGGAGTGGTGCACGCGCACTCCCGGGTACCACTCGAACGTCGAGGTGGCCAGGTAGTAGTCGTCGCCCACGCGCAGGATCGACGGGTCCGGGTGGAAGCCGGTGAGGACGGGGTTGCGGATCGACCGGGTGGTGACTACCTCTGCGATCTCGGTCGACATGTTCGACTCCTTCAGGTTTCCTCCCGGCAGCTTTCCGGAAATCGTCGCCGGGCAGCGTCAGAATTCCGCTCACCGTAACGGCTCGCGCCCGGACCCGAACACCCCTTTACCGCTGATGTTTCACAAGGAAGGCTCCGCCATCCTGCCGGCACGAGCGTCGACCGAGGCCTCGAAACTTTCGGCCCGACGGCTCCGGTGGGCTACCGCCACCGACATCAGGCAGATCACCGCCGCCGCGATGAGCGGCGGCCGGCCGCCGAGGTGGACGGCGGCGGAGCCGAGCGGGATGGCCACGGCGATCGGCCCGAACATCGCGGTGGTCGCCGTCCCGGCCACCCGGCCGAGCAGCGCCGCCGGCGTGTGCGTCTGCACCGCGGTCACCGCCGCGACCAGCGTCCAGGGCAGGCCGACACCGGCGACGACCGACGCGGCCACCGTGACCGGCCACCACGGCAGGCACCGCGCCAGGCAGCCGACCGCGAAGAGCACGGTGCCGGCGACCGCGACGGCGACCGGGCCGCGCCGGGCGATGAGCCGACCGACGATCAGGCCGCCGACCAGGGACCCTGCCCCCTGCGCGCTGACCAGCACGCCGAGGAACGTCGTCGGCAGGCCCAGTTCGGTGACGACGATCGCGTACAACGCCGCGGTGGAGAAGCCGGACATGGCGATCGACACCGCGGCCAGCACCACCGGCACGCGGGTCACCCGCTGCCCGGCCAGCACGGCGAGCCCGGCGCGGAGGTTGCCCCGCTCGGGCGCCGGGGAGTCGGGTGGGGTGTGGACCAGTCGCACCGCCAGGTACAGGCCCGCGACCAGGACCGGCATGGCCGCGCTGAGCACGGCGACGGCGTGGCCGCCGTGCCAGGCGTACAGGCCGGCGCCGGCCGCGGGCGCTACCAACTTCATGCCCTCCTGGGCGCTGGAGCGCCACCCGTTGACGTCGCCGAGTTCGGCGGGCGACAGGGCGGCCGGCAGCAGCGCCGTCTCGCCCGCGTCGATGAGCACGTAGCTGAGGCCGTAGGCGCACGACACGGCGAACAGCAGCCAGGTCTGCCCGGGGCCCCGGACGGCGAGGAGGCTCAGCAGGACGGCGGCCAACGCCAGGTTGACGCCGATGACCAAGGGTCGGCGAGGCGCCCGGTCGAGCAGGGCGCCCAGCCACGGGCCGGCGAGGACCGGGGCGTACACGCACAGGCCGGCGAGGGCCGCGAGACTGGTGGAGCCGGTGAGGTCGAGGATCCAGATGCCGGCCACCAGGGCCATGGCGGTGCTGCCGAAGCCGGACAGCAACGAGATCGCCACGAACAGGCCCGCATTGCGGCGCATGACCCCTCCAAGGTTGAGCCGGGACGACTCACATCCTCAGGTCTTGAGCGCGATACAGGCAACATTGGCGGCGGTCGTCAATGAGCTGTTGACAGCGCGGCGTCGAGGGCAGCCGCGACCGTCCGAACGGGTGCGGGCAGGCGATCCCGCCCCGCCTCGGCGAGGTCGGCGGCGATCAGCAGCGCCAGCGCGTAGAGCGAGCCCGGCGGGGCGTCGAGGGCCGCCTCGGCGGTTCGGCGCACCAGCTCCGCCCGGCGGAACCGGGAGTCCCACCGCCGGTCCGTGTCGATCCATCGCCGCAGGTCGGACACGGCGCTCCGGATGGTGGCGATCGCCTCCGGGTAGTGCAGGTCGAGGCTGCGCCGGCGCGCCGACCGGGCGGCTGCCAGGCGTTGCCGGCGCTGCTCCGCGGCCTGCCGGCTGGCCAGGCCCAGCGCGGCGGCGACCTGCGCCCAGGTCGCGCCGCCGTAGCGCGCCCGGTCGATCAGTTCCAGCTCCTGCTCGTCCAGCCGGACGCGGGTGGCGCGCAGGTCGGCCAACCGGGCCAGCTCCGAGGTCACCTGTCAACGCTACATTGACAAGAGGTCAGACAGACCGCCCCGGCCCGGCCGGCCACCGGGCTCGGGGACCGCACACCGTCGACGAGGGCCCGGCGCGGTGTGACCGGCACGACCAGGGTCGGGGGACCAACGGCCCTGCCGGGACGGTCACCGGCGGAGCGACGCTGGCGTCCGTGAGCAGCCGTATCGCCAGGCCGGACGCCAGGTGCCCGCTTCGCCCCGGCGAGCCGTGCACCCTGTGCCAGCTCGACGTGACCGGCCCGCAGGACTGCCCGCTGGTCTACCTCGTCATGACCGACGAGGAGTTGCGCGACGGGGTGCACCGCACCCGGCCGGTCGCCGCGCCCCACCAGCGGTCCTGACCGAAGACCTACGGCCGGCCGGCGCGGAAGGCGGCGGCGAGTTCCTCGTCGTACGTGGCGATCGGCTGGCCGTCGGCGGCGTACGCGACCAGCCGCCCGTGCGCCATGGTCGCCGACCGGAAGGAGAACGTCCGGCTGCCCGGGTACGCGGCCAGCAGCGGGATCTCCCGGGGCGCCCCGCCCGGTGCCGAGTAGTAGGCCAGCCGCGCCACCCGCGGGGCGACCACCCCGTTGACCCGCACCTTGGTCTTCTCCACCCGGGTGCCGAAGGTGACCGGCGCGCCGGTGCCGAAGGCGGCGCACTCGGCCGGCCCGCGGCAGACGAAGAAGTACCGCGGGTTGACCACGTCGTCGAGGTCGTACGCCTTGAAGGTGGGGTCGGCGCCGGCGGGTAGCGGCTGCACGGCGAAGAACGCCAGCGTGGCGGCGGCCGCGACGCCGACCCGCAGCCAGGCCCGGCGCGGCGCCGCCGTGCGGGCGGTGCGGGTGGCGGCGACCGCCACCCCGCCGAACCCGGCCAGGCAGAGCAGGCACACGCCGAGCGTGCGCGCGTTCTCGAAGAGGAACTGCACGCCCGGCCGGGTCGAGATCGGGCTGAGCACGGCACCGAGCGACACCACCATGGTCACCAGCAGCGCGACGCCGGCCACCCGGCGGGCGACGCCGGAGAGCCCGATCAGCAGCATGGCGGCGAGCACCGGCCAGATCTGGTGGTGGGTCCAGGACACCGGGGAGGCGGCCACTGTCGCGCAGCCGACGAGCACCGCCGCGTGCCCCGGCCGGCCGTGCGCGGCCAGGTGCCGGGCGCGCAGCAGCGCCACCGCGCAGATCGCGGCCACCAGGGCGGCCCACACCAGCGGCAGGGCGGCCTCGTCGACGCCGACGCGCAGCAGCATGCCGTGCACCGACTGGTTGCCCAGCGAGGCCAGGTTGCCGATCCGGGACGTCTCCAGCATGGTGCCGGCCCAGTAGGTCCAGCTCTCCGTCGGCAGCACCACCGCGGCGATCGCAGCGCAGGCGACGAAGGCGGCCAGCGCGCGGGCAGCGTCCCGCCACCGGCCGGTGGCCAGGAAGTAGACCACGAACAACAGCGGCGTCAGCTTGATCGCCGCGGCCACCCCGACCAGGATCCCGCGCAGCCGGGCCGGCACGACGCCCATCCCGTCGAGCAACGCCGCCAGCACGATGAAGATGCTGACCTGCCCGAAGCGCAGGTTGCTCTGCACCGGCGCGGAGAGCAGCAGCCCGAGCGCCACCGCCGCGACCACCAGCGCCCGCCGGGACCGGCCGGCGGTCAGGGCGGCGCCGACCGGCACGGCGACGGCGACCACCGCGGCGTACGTGGCCAGCAGCCAGACCCCCTGCGCCACGCCCTCCGGTACGGCGGTGATCGGCCACAGCACCAGCGCCGCGAACGGCGGGTAGGTGAACGGGCCGCCGTTGTCCGCGACGTAGCCGTAGAGCGGGCGGCCGGCGCGCAGGTCGGCCAGGGCTCCGTAGTAGATGTGCACGTCGGAGAGGCGGTCCTCGCGGCGCAGCACGAGCAGCGTGGACACCAGCGCGGTCACCGCGAACGCGGCCCAGAGCAGCACCACCCGCCGGTCTCGCATGACCCGAGGATAAAAGAGACAGCAGCGGCATGGGGTGCGTCGAACTCGGCCCCTGCACCCGGCTCGCGAGGCGTGCCGGCGCAGGTCGAACCCGGGCCGCAGGAGCGCCTCCGCCGGGCCACGGCCGAGGATCGCGATCTTTCCGCTGTCCGCTCCCCCTCCTACAGTGAGGGCCACCCGTCCCTCGACCCCGGAAGGTGCCATGAGCATCCGCGTGTACCGCAACGCCGCGATCCGCACCGGCGACCGCGCCAACCCGTTGGCCCAGGCGATGGCCGTGGACGGCGAGCGGCTGCTGGCCGTCGGCACCGAGGCCGAGGTGCGCGCGGCCGCCGGACCGGGGGCGGAGCTGGTCGACCTGGCCGGCGCCGCGGTGCTCCCCGGCCTCTACGACGCCCACATCCACACCGCGCAGTACGCGCAGAGCCTGGACGCGGTGGACCTACGGGACGCGCGCTCGCTGGACGATGCGCTGGCCCGGGTGGCCGCGCACGCGGCGCGGCTGCGACCCGGCGGGTGGCTGTTCGGGGGCCGGTGGGACAGCAACACCTGGGCTCCGCCGGTCCAGCCGGACCGGTACGCGCTGGACTCGGTCTGCCCCGAGCTGCCGGTCGCGCTGCCCAGCGTGGACGGCCACACGGTGTGGGCCAACTCGGCCGCGCTGCGGCTGGTCGGCATCGACGCCGACACCCTCGACCCGGTGGGCGGGGAGATCGTCCGGGACGAGCAGGGCGAACCGACCGGGATCCTGCGCGAGTCCGCCTGCCGGCCGCTGCGCGACCTGATGGTCTCCCCCGACCTGCGCGACCAGCTCCGCGCCGCGCAGGAGGAGTTGCTGGCGCTCGGCCTGACCAGCGTGCACGACATCGACGGCGAGGACTGCCGGGCGGCCTACCTGGAGCTGCGCGCCGCCGGCGAGTTGAAGCTGCGGGTGCACAAGGCGATCCCGATGAGCCACCTGGACGCCGCGATCGCCGAGGGCCGCCGCACCGGGCAGGGCGACGACTGGTTCCGCACCGGGCCGGTGAAGATCTTCAGCGACGGCGCGCTGGGCTCGCACACCTGCCACATGAGCGAGCCGTTCGCCGGCGAGCACGGCAACGTCGGCATCGCGGTCACCCCGTACGAGGATCTGGTCAAACTGTTCGGCCGGGCCGCGGAGGCCGGCATCGCGGTGGCCACGCACGCCATCGGCGACCAGGCCAACCACCTGGTGATCGACGCCTACCAGGCGATCGGGCGTACGCCGGGGCTGCGGCACCGGATCGAACACGCCCAGCACCTGCGGGCCGGCGACCTGCCCCGGATGGCCCGGCTGGGCATCGTCGCCTCGATGCAGCCGGTGCACTGCACCAGCGACATCGACCTGGTGGACACCCTGCTCGCCGGGCACGACCTGGCCTCGTACGCCTGGCGGGGGATGCTGGACGCCGGCGTGCCGCTCGCCTTCGGCTCCGACGCCCCGGTGGAGCACCCCAACCCGTTCCCCGCGCTCTACGCGGCGGTGACCCGCACCCGCCCCGACGGGACCCCGGCCGGCGGCTGGCAGCCTGAGCAGCGACTCAGCATGGCCGAGGCGCTCGCCGCGCACACCCTCGGCGCGGCCCGGGCCGCCGGTGAGGAGGAGCGCAAGGGCGTCCTCGCGCCCGGCATGCTCGCCGACTTCATCGCCGTCGACACCGATCCCCTGCGGGAGTCACCGGAGGCGGTGCTGCGCACCCGGGTGCTGACCACTGTCGTCGGCGGCGAGATCCGCTGGCAGCGCGGCTGACGGACCAGCTACCGGAATGCGGGCCAGTGCTGCGCCCTTCAGGGCGGGCGTGAAGGCCCGTCTTGGGAGCGTCGCCAAAGCCCGAGCAGTGCCTTACGCTTGCCAGCGCTGTCCACCCCAGCAGCAGTGACGATCGGCGGCAATCGCAGCTGACTTTCGGACAGCATTCAACATCCGGACAGCGCACGTGGCGAAGCCAGCCCTCACGGGCCGGAGCGAGCACCATGGTCAGATGACTGCAGAACCCGGAGTGTCGATCCCCTACCGCGCGGCATGGGTGCCGGACGACGATCCGGAACGAGATTGGGACACCGCCTCAGCGCTGGCCCTGCGGTGGCTGGATGCGGAAGCATCCCACTCGGGCGGCACCGTCGTTCTGGTGACCCACTCGTTCGACAACGGTGCGGGCAGCCAGGTGCTCAGCCGGTTCACCCGCGGTCGCAACCACCTCACCACGCGGTCCAGCTCGTTGCCCGGCGTCCGCGGCCCGGTCCTGGCGTACGTTCCCACTAGTGAGGTGCTCGCCCTGGCGATCGCCAGGGCGCAGGGGTCGGCGCTGTGTGTGGTGGAGAGCGTCTCCAATCCTATGCGCGGCTGGGCGATGGTCACCGGTGCCGTCAACTTGCTCACCGGGGAGACCGACGTACTCGACGAACGGCTGCGCGAGCACCTGGACCGCTTGAAGTTCTACGGCAACAACGGCTACGGCCCGAAGTTCGATCAGGATCGCGCCCGCAATGTGTTGGACGACCTCCGAACCGATGGTCTGCTCAACGTCGATGTCATCGTAAGCGCGCTCGCCGCGCTGAACGTCTCCGTGCGGGGGCAGGAGAAGATCCGCGAACTGGCGAAGAGGTAGAGGCTCCGACTCGCGCGGAGGGTAGGGGCAGCACGGGGTGCTGGTGGCCTGGTCCGGGCACGACAGCGCTGCCGGAGCGGAAAGGGCCCGGTGAGACGCATCCGGCGCCGGCCCTGCCGTGGTCGCCGTCAGCGGCGCATGAGTGCCGACCGCCGGGAACACCGGCGCGACGAATAGCCTTGGGGCAGGCGCACGGAGGTACTCGTTGGCGGGGTGAGGGCTAGCCTCTTGGGTCATGTCCGTCCCTGCACCGCGTCCGTTGCTGTTCCTTGACGTGGACGGCACCGTTATCCCGTTCGGCACACCCAGGGCGGCTGGGCCGGGCATGCCGCATGGCCACCCCGAGGCGCCAGCTCTACCGGCCGATGCCCATCCCCTGCTGCACAAGGTCGATCCGGAACACGGCCGCCGGCTGGAGGCCCTGTCGTGTGATCTTGTGTGGGCGACGACCTGGATGAGCGACGCGAACGACGTGCTCGCGCCGCTGCTCGGGCTACCGCCTCTGCCCGTGGTGGACTGGCCCGACTCCGACGAGGTCGGGCTCATGCACTGGAAGACCCGTGGGCTGGTCGAGTGGGCGCAGGGACGCCCCTTCGTCTGGGTCGACGACGAGATCTCCCTCGCCGATCAGCAGTGGGTGTCGACTCATCACCACGGTCCGGCCCTCCTGCATCGGGTCGACCCCCGTCGGGGGCTGACCGAGCACGACTTCACTGTCATCGAGAGCTGGCTCATGCAGGCGCGGTAGAACAAGCTGGTTGCCGTCGCAATCGCTGTGCTTGAGCCGGTTGGGCTGCTCTACGGGAACGGAACATTCGGAAGCACGTCGTCGTCGCGTCCGGTCTGGGGTAGCCCGGCGGCAGCGGCGATGGCCTTGACCGCCTCGTTCAGCCCGGTGGTCTCGGGGAGGACGAGTTCGTCGGGCCAGCCCAGGACGTCGTGGGCGGCGTACCAGCCGCTCATGTGCTCGGCGGTGAACTCGGTGGTCTGCGGGCGGGTGAGGTGCCGGCGGAGGGTCTCGGGCAGGGACACGTCGAGGTAGCAGAACAGCGACCGGCCCCGGTGGCCGTCCTGCAGGGCGATCAGCGTGCTGCGGTAGGGGCTGGTGTGCATGATGCCCTCCAGCACGACGTGATAGCCGTGGTTTCAGCGCGAACCGAACGGTCTGCGCGATCAACGCCGGTGCCGTGCCGCCGGACAGGTCCCTCTCGCGCAGCACGATGCGGCGCAGGTAGTCCTGCTCGACCAAGGCGCAGCCCCGGCCGTGCCGGCGTCGTAGCTCGCGGGCGATGCTGCTCTTGCCTGAGCCGGAGTTGCCCCGGATGCAGACGAGGATCGTGTCCGGGCTGCCGTTGGGTTCAGCGAGCACGATGCGTCCTCGGCTTCAGTTGTTGCGGACGGTGAGGTCGAGGGCGGCGACGGTCAGCTGGGTGAGGTCGGGAACCTGGTCCTCGCCGAGGGTGACGCCGCGCAGGTTGTCCAGCGGCGTCTTGAGGCCGTGGAGGCGGCTGCCCCGCAGGTCGGTGCCGTCGAGGTGGCAGGAGTCTAGTTCCAGGCCGGCGAGGTCACAGGATCGCAGTGCGATGCGCGGTAGTCGGCAGGACGACCATGCGCCGTTGGTGAGAGTGCAGTCGGTGAACGCGACCGAGCCGGCGGCGGTGACGCGGTCGAGGGTGGCGTAGTCGAAGCGGCATCCGTCGAACAGGACGTCCTTGAGGCGTACGTCGGTGAGTCTGGTGCCGGTGAAACGGGAGTCGGTGATCGCGCACCGTTCGATGGTGATGCCGGTCAGGGTCGCGCCGGAGAAGTCGGTGCGGGTGATCTCGCAGCCGTAGAGGCTGCCGGCTTCCCAGGTGCTCTCGCTGAGGTCCACGCCGGTGATCAGGCTGCTGCGGATGGTGACGTCCTCAAGTTGCGCGCCGTGCCAAGCTGCGCCCTCGACGAGGGCCTCGGTGAGGGCGTCGGCAAGGTTCGTCGTGGTGTCGAGGTCATCCGGGTCGAGGTCCGGCAGCAGGACCTTCACGTCGCCGATCGTGGTGGTACGCATGTGTCCTCAACCTGTGTGGGCGCGGGGTGGGCACCACCCCGCGCGTCCCGTGGTGGGGGCTACTTCTTCTTGTTCCAGTTGTCCCAGCCGGGTCGGCTGTCGAACTTACCCTTGTTATCCCAGGTGGGACGGTTGTCGAACTTCGCCGCGTCGATCGACGCTACCGACCGCTCCGGGTCGACGCCGAGGCGGGAGAGTTGCTCGGGTGCGGCGTTGACGAGGGTCGCGAGTGCGTTGGTCATGGTGCTTCTCCTTGCGGGGTGAGGTGGTCCGCGGCTGCGCGGACGAGGGCCTGTCGGGTGGTTCGGCAGTAGGTCGTCTCTCGGGCGGTGAACGTCCCGTGCTCGAAGTAGCGGTTGCCGGCCTGCGCGCCCCGACAGAAGTCGTAAAAGGCGCAGTGGTCGGCGCAGTCGTTGAGGGCCGCTATGAACTCGGCGACGTAGTCCAGGTCGCCGGCGCCGGCGAGCATGGCGGTGATGGGCTGATGGAGGACGTTGCCGGCGATGAAGTCGCCGTATCGCGGCTCGGTGATGCCGAGCAGCTCCGGCGACAGCAGCACCACCTGCCCATCCCAGGAGACGGTCGGGATCGGCTCGTACGGCGCGTGGTCGACGCGCCCGGCGCGGGTGACGGCGAGATAGTCGGCCAGCCGGTCCACGTCGCGGATCCGCAGCGGGCTGCCGCCGACGCGACGTGCGATGAGGTGCTTCCAGAACCGATACGCGGCATCATCCGACACCGGTGCCCGGTCGGTGCCCTCCTGCTCTTCGATGTTGAAGCCCACCGACTGGCAACCAGACAGGCCGGTGAAGAAATCGACGAGGGCTTCCGCGTGGCCGATGGTTTCCGGTGTCACAACACAGATCACCGAATACCCCAGCCCCGCGTCGGCCAAGGTCTGCATGCCGCGCAGGGTGCGGGCGTCCGTCGACGTGCCGGCCCGGTCGAGGCGGTTCCGGTTCAACGCGCCCGGTCCGTCGATGCTGACCCCGACCTCGAAGCCGTGGCTGGCGAACAGCTCGCACCACTGGCGGTTGATCAGCGTCGCGTTCGTCTGGATCTCGTGACGCACCATCCCCGCGCGCCGCAGTTCTTCGAACGGGGCCAGCAGATCCCGGAACAGCCCGGTGGGTGTGGCGGTGGGTTCGCCCCCGTGCCACACGACACTCACCGGATAACCGCTGTTCTGCTGGGCGATCGACTCGGCGCAAGCCTGCGCGACCGCGCCGCTCATCAGGCGCAGGGATCTCCGGTCGGGCAGGTAGCAGTAGGTGCAGTCGAGGTTGCAGAAGCTCGTCGGCTGCACGACCAGGGTGTGGAAGCTGCCGGCGATCGCCGGCTGGCCGGTGGCGTTGATGAGGCCGATGCCGTTCACGACGAGGCCTCCTCGTTCCTTACGGCCGTGATGGTACGGACGCGGTAGGCGTGGATATGGCGGGCGGGCCAGCCGAGGAACCGGTCGAACATGTCCGCCGCGCTGCCCGTCACGCTCGGGTTCAGCCGGTGCAGATCGTCGATCGCGTCGTGCAGGCAGCCGGCCAGGTAAAGGAACAGGCTCACCAGGCTGTCCCGGTACTCGACCACCAGAGCCGCCTTCGCCGCCCCGCAGGGCCAGGGCTGCCCGCACCGGCGGCACAGCCACAGCCGACGCATTGGCAGATGCTCAAGCCGTGCCGGCACGGTCCGGTGGGCCGTGAGGCGGCGCTGCTGGCCGGTCACCGCCGATCACCCTTTGTGGTCTGCTGTTCGAACAGCTGACGCCACACATGGGTAAGCAACGGCGGATCAGCAGGCCGCAGCTGCCACTGCGAAGACGAGCACGAGGGCTCGGGCCGCCGGGGCTGGTCGGCCGTCGCGTTACGCGAGACGTACACGGTCATGCCTGCACCCCCGGTCGAGACGGCCGGCGGTGGGCTCGTCGGGGGAAAGGCGAGCCCACCGCCGCACCACGGCGGCTGGGAGCAGACCGCCGATCACCCACCCACGCAGCTCTCATGGCGGTACGCAGGCGAGGCCTCAGCCGCACGCGTAAGAGGGCGTCACACGATGGGGCCGGCCGACGCGCCGACGCATACCCATGCCGTCCGGTGGTCCCGTCGTTCATCTCGAGTCCCCTGGCGTGAGGCTGCGATTCGGTGCCGGCCGCCTACTCACCAAGAGCGGCGCACCGGCACGATTAGGTTCGCTCGGCGGGCACGGCGATGGGGATGTCCTGGCGGTGCACTCACGGTGCACCTGAAAGCACGCCGAGTGCCGTTACGATCGTCCGGCTGACAACTGTCGCAACGGGAAGGACGCGCGATGGCCGCGGTGACGACCTGGACCGGCCGGGAAGCAAACGCGCTGCGCCGGGCGTTGCGGATGAGTGTCACCGGCTTCGCGGAACACCTGGGCGCGGCCCGGCGGACGGTGGCCAAGTGGAGCAGCCAGGGCGACAAGATCTACCTGCGTGCCGATATGCAGGCTGCTCTGGACACCGTGCTGGCGCGGGCTACCCCGGACGTCCGCGAGCGCTTCGAAGCACTGGTGAGAGCAGGTACCGGCGGTGCACTTGCGGATCCCGCGAAGCCGTCCGTCGCCGCCACGCACGTCCATACTGTCGAAGGCAGCATTCACGACATCGACTCGGACGGCGACGTGCGGCGCAGAGACCTCTTGACGGGCGTGACGATCAGCGGCATGGCCCTGCCGAACGTCGCAGCGCTGCTCAATGCACTGGTCGCACCACCCTTCCGAAACACCGAGCCAGTTGCCCTACCGCTCCGGCAGTTCGCTCGAGACGTCGCCGCAGCCAAGACGGACTACCAGGCCTGCCGGTACGAGCAGGTTCTCGCCGGGCTCGTGGCCCTGTTGCCCGCCCTGGAACCGACTCGCGCGGAGGCCGAGCGCGAGCAGCGAGCGCAGGTCGACGCCCTGACCAGCGACCTGTACCACGTCGTCGGCAGCGTACTGCTCAAGGTCGGTGACAACGGCATGGCTCTGGTTGCCGCTGAACGCAGCAACCGCGCCGCCTTGATCAGTCAAGACCCGGTGGCGATAGCCGCCAGCGCGCGGATCATGACCCACGCCCTTATGAGCAACGGCCACAGCAATCAGGCACGGCAGCTTGCCGAACACGCGGCCGAGACCCTTCAACGTGGCACCCGGCTCGCCTCGACCGACGCGGTCGCCGTCTACGGCGCGCTGCTGCTGCGCGGTGCTATCGCCGCAGCCCGTGACGACAACCGAGACAGCGCACAAGTCATGCTCGACGAGGCCTCCCACGCCGCAGGACGACTCGGCTACGACGGCAACGACCGGTGGACCGGGTTCGGTGCCACAAACGTCCTGCTGCACCGCGTCAACGTCGCGCTGGCCCTGGGCGACGCCGGCACCGCGATTGCTCTCGCCCGCAAGGTGCCGCTGGACAGGATCGACCTCGCCGAACGCAAGGCCTCCCTGTTCGTCGACGTGGCACGCGCCTACACGCAGTGGGGTCGCTACGAGCACGGTCTGAACGCGCTACGCAGCGCGTATGAGGTGGCCCCACAGGAGATCCGGTGCCGGCCAGCGGTGCAGCGCATCGCCAGCGACCTGGCAGTCCTCACCCACGGGCACGTCCGTACCGCCGTCATCGACTTCGCCCAGCAAGCCGGGATCCACGTATGACTCGCCGCCACCTGCAAATCGTCGTCTGCGCTGCCGGGCCCGCCGCAGACGTGACTCAACTGATCACCACCGCGACGCAACAGTCGTGGACAACGGCGGTCACCGCCACCCCCAGCGCCCTCGAGTTCATCGACATTGAAGCGATAGAGCGGCTGACCGGGCACCCGGTCCGTTCCACGTACCGGTCGTCTCCCGGCGCCCGCCGCTCGCTCCCCGCAGCGGACGCGCTCATCGTCGCCCCCGCCACCTACAACTCCGTCAACAAGATCGCCCTCGGCATCGCCGACAACTACGCGATGACAACAGTCGCCGAGCTGATCGGCCGGCAGGTCCCGACAGTGGTCGTCCCGTTCGTCAACGCCGCCCTGGCAGTCCGCGCGCCCTTTCAGCGCGCGGTGGCGGACCTCCGCGACGAGCGCGTAAGGATCTTCCTCGGGACAGACGACGGATGGGAGCCTCACCAGCCCGGCAGCGGCAGTAGTCGCCGAAGGGCGTTTCCTTGGGCGGCGGCGTTAGAAGCAGCGACCCCGATGACCAGCGGCGTGCCTGCCAGGAGCACCGATCAGGGCTGAGCCCGCCTTACGGTCAGCGCGGAGACAGCAAGCAAGATCAGACTCCGAGGTCGGCCAGTCGCCGGGCGTTGGCATCCCCGGGCAGCCTCCGCACCTGGTCATTGGGCCAGTGCCGATACACCATCTCCCTGGTAGTCACCGCTATCTGCGATCGCAGCGGATCGCGGATCATGTCATCCAGCAGTTGCTCTCCACGCTCGGCGTCCTGAGCGATGATCAACACGCCCCGACCGGCACCGCTCGGTCGCTACGCAGGTAGCCGGTCAGCAGCCCGCTCAGTCCCGAGGTCCGCCTCTCCCAGTCGGCGATGACGTCCTTTAGGGCGAAGAGGATGTCAATCACCCGGGCGGCGCTAGCGGCTCCCGGCGCAGCGCGGCGAGCTGGATCTGCAGCGCCAGCCGGGTACGCGCCGAGCCCAGGTCGACGGGGACGACCTCGGCGAGGCGGCGCATCCGGTACCGCAGCGTGTTGGGGTGCACGTGCAGCCGTCGGGCCGCCCGCGTCGGGTCACCCTGCTCCTCGATCCAGGCGGCGACCGTGGCCACGTAGTCGGTGCCGTGCTGCCGGTCGTGCGCGACGAGGGCGGGCAGCGGCCCGCCGACCAGCAGGTCGGCCCTCGGCACCGTGCTGACCACCCGGTGCACGACCACGTCCGCCCAGACGTCCTCGAACCGCAGCACCGGACCACGCCGGGCCGGGCCGTGCAGGGCGAGCAGTTCCGCCGCCTCGGCGCGGGAGCGCCGCAGGTCCGGCAGGGTGCGGGCGACACCGCCGGAGGCGGCGGACAGCGCCGGGTCGTGCCGGGCGATGTCGTGGATCAGCCGCTCCAGCCACAGCCAGGAACCGGGCGCCTCGCCGTCGGCGGCCACCACGGCGAACAGCACCTCGCCGAGGTCGGCGATCAGCGGTTGGCGCCACCCGTGCCGACGGGTGATCGACTCCCACAGGGCGAGGTTGTGCACCAGCTCCGCCGTACCGCCGTGGGCCCCGAGCGCGACCACCCGCCACGGACCGGCGGGCAGGCCCAGCTCCTCGCGGCCCAGCCGGCCGGGGTCGCGCAGCGCGGCGCGTAGCCGGTCGGCCGCCGCGCGGCGGGCGACGTCGGCCTGCACCCGCAGCCGGAGCAGGTGCAGCGCCAGCTGGGACGCGGTGCCCTGGAGGTCGCGCAGTCGCTCGTCCGGCACCGGGCCGTCGACCACCGCCCAGATCGAGCCGAGCAGCTCGCCGCCGGCCCGGATCGGGATCACCAGCCGGGGCAACGTCCCGTCCGGCCCCTGCGGTACGAAGATCAGGTCGCTGCCGGTGGCGAGCTTGCGGAACACGCCACGGGACCGGAAGTGCGCGATCACCTCGCCGGGCACCCGCCGCCCGACGATGGTGGAGACACGCGCCGGGTCGGTGCGGTCCTGGCGGGACGAGTAGGCGAGCACCCGGGACTGGGCGTCCTCGATGGTCACCGGCGCATCGACGATGGCGGCGGTCGCGTCGGCGAGGGCGAACAGCTCGTCGTACACCCCGGCCTCGCCGCTCTCCGGCGGGCCGGGCGCGACCGCCCGGTCGATCACCCCGCGGAGCAGCCAGACGAGTTGCGCCCACGAGCCGTGGCTCTGCAGCTCGACCAGGGTCAGGTCGCGGTCGGCGGCGGCCGCCGTCACCTCGGGGTGGGTGGCCAGTGGCGGCTTCAGCACGAGGCCGGCCGCGGCGGTCTCCGCGCACCAGGTGACCACGCCGATGGCCTGCTCTCCGGTCGCGATGCCGGCGCCGAGGACGAGGTCACCCCGCTCGCCGGTCGTCGCGTCGTCGGGGTCGGCGAAGGTGACGTCGCGGACCTCCGCCGCGGCGCCGCGGACGACGACCTGGAGCAGCGCGGCACCGACGGCGTCCACCACACCACCCACGGTGATCATGATGATGATTATGCCTTGGGCGTTGTCTGTTCCGACCAATGGCCGGAACGATCGTTGGCCTGGCCGGACAATGACGTTGCGGCCCGGCGCGGCCAGGATTGGGCCCGATCCCCCGTTGATCCGAAGGAGAGAACCGATGTCTGCCGCCGAGTCCGGGCCCGCACCCCAGCACGTCGCCGTCATCGGCGCCGGGATGGTCGGGCTGGCCACCGCCTGGTTCCTCCAGGAGCGGGGGGTGCGGGTCACCGTGCTCGACCGGACCGGGGTGGCGGCTGGCGCGTCCTGGGGCAACGCCGGCTGGCTCACCCCCGGCATCACCACTCCTCTGCCCGAGCCCGCGGTGCTCCGCTACGGGCTGCGCGCCGTGCTCAGCCCGTCGTCACCGGTGTACGTGCCGCCGCGCGCGGACGTCAAGCTGCTGCGGTTCCTGGCCGGCTTCACCCGGCACAGCACGGCCGCCAAGTGGCGCACCGCGATGCGGGCCTACATCCCGATGAACCGCCGCGCGCTGGAGACGTTCGAGGCGCTGGAGGCGGGCGGGGTCACCGCCCGGGCGAACGAGGCGAAGTCGTTCATCGCGGCGTACCGGACCGAGACCGAGCGGTCGGTGCTGCTGGACGAACTGGGGCACATCCACGCCGCCGGTCAGGAGATCGAGTTCGACGTGCTGACCGGCGCCGAGGCGCGCGAGGTGGAGCCCTCCCTCTCCGACCACGTCGGCGCCGCCATCCGCCTGCACGGCCAGCGCTTCGTCAACCCCGGCCAGTACGTGCACGCGCTCGCCGACTCCGTCCGCGCCCGCGGCGCCTCGATCGTGACGGGGGCGGACGTGGTGGACGTCCGCGACGAGGGCGCCGGGGTGCGGGTGGTGACAGCGACCGGCGCCGACGACCGGTACGACGCGGTGGTGCTGGCCACCGGCACCTGGTTCGGTGAGCTGGCCCGGCGATTCGGCGTCCGGACCGTCGTGCAGGCGGGCCGCGGGTACAGCTTCAGCGTCCCGATCGAGCACCTGCCGGCCGGGCCGGTGTACTTCCCGGCGCAGCGGGTGGCCTGCACGCCGCTCGGCGACCGGCTGCGGGTCGCCGGGATGATGGAGTTCCGCCGCGCCGAGGCGCCGCTGGACCGCCGCCGGATCACCGCCATCGCCGAGGCCGCCCGGCCGCTGCTGCGCGACGCCGACCTGGACGCCCGTACCGACGAGTGGGTGGGCTCGCGCCCCTGCACCCCGGACGGCCTGCCGCTGATCGGCCGGACCCGGTCGCCGCGGGTCTACGCGGCCGGCGGCCACGGCATGTGGGGCATCACCCTCGGCCCGCTGACCGGCACGCTACTCGCCGAGCAGATCACCACCGGCCGGCAGCCGGCGGAGCTGCGCCCCTTCGACCCGCTGCGCTGACCACCACTCAACGAGCGGGCGGAGCGCGGCGGCGCTCCGCCCGCTCTGCCATGTGCCCACCGGAGGGAAAGCCGACGTGTACGCCGTGAGCAGGCAGGACGAGCTGGGGGTGCTGCGGATCGTCCTGGAGGAGCAGTACGAGCGGCACACGACCCAGCTCGCGCTGCTGGCCCGGCAGGCCAGCCAGCTGCCCGGCGCCGATCCGGCGGCCGCCGCCGCGTTGACCGCCGCGTCGCGCCGGGCCCTGGGTGACATCGCCCGCGCCCTGCACTACCTGGAACAGGACGGCTACGGCAGTTGCGAGGGGTGCGCCGCTGACATCCCCATCGAGCAGCTCGCGCACCGCCCGGCGACCCGCTTCTGCACCGCCTGCCGGCCGGCACGAGGTGGGTACTGACGGCGCCCGACCCGGGCTGACGCGGCGAGTGTGGGACGGCGGGACGCGCGGACGAGCGGGCAGCGGCGACCCGTCAGCGGGCCGAGGGCGACACCACGGCGCGCGAGCGCCACAGCAGCCAGACGAAGTACGGCGTGCCGATCAGCGCGGTGACCAGGCCCGCCGGGATCTGCGCGGGCGCGATGACCGTCCGGCCCAGGGTGTCGGCGAGGCTGACCAGCAGCGCGCCGAGCAGCGCGGCGACCGGCAGCACCCGGCTGTGCCGGCCACCGACCAGCGCGCGGGCGGCGTGCGGGGCGACCAGCCCGACGAAGCCGATCACGCCGACCGCCGACACGGCGGTGGAGGTGAGCAGCGCCGCGGCGACCAGCGCGACCAGCCGGGTGCGTTCCAACCGCACGCCGAGCACCCGTGGCGTGTCGTCGTCGAGGGCGAGCAGATCCAGCTCCCGCCGGGCGGCCACGACCGCCGGGGTGAGCAGCACCAGCGCGATCGCGACCGGCAGCACCTGCGTCGCGGTCCGACCGTAGGTGGAGCCGGAGAGCCAGGTCAGCGCCTTGCCGGTGTTCCACGGGTCGAACACGACGATCAGGAACGTGATCACCGCCATGCCGCCGTACCAGGCGCCGAACCCGATCAGCACCAGCCGGTCGGAACTCAGCCCACCCCGCCAGGCCGCGCCGTAGACCAGCGCGAAGGCGAGGATCGCGCCGACACCGGCGACGCCGGAGACGGCCCACACGCCGGCCAACGGCACGAAGGTGAGCAGCGAGACCGCGCCGAGGCCGGCGCCGGCGGTGATGCCGAGGATGCCCGGCTCGGCGAGCGGGTTGCGACAGACCGCCTGCACGGTGGTGCCGGCGACCGCGAGCGCCGCGCCGGCCAGCACCGCCGCGGCGACCCGCGGCCACCGCTGGTCCAGCACGAAGGTGTACGCCGGCCCGGTGCGTCCCTGCATCCAGTTGACGATGTCGCCGAGCAGCACCCAGGTGTCGCCGGCCAGCATGCCGACGACGACCGCGGTGCCGGCGAGCACGGCGCAGCAGGCGACCACGGCACGGTGGAAGGTCGCGGACCGCACTGCCGCGTGGCCGCCGGGCGGGCGGCGGGTCGGCCCGGCGTCGCGGTGCCGGCGGGCCAGCCAGATCAGGATCGCCGCGCCGAACAGCGTGGTGACCACGCCGGTGGGGATGTCCACCCCGGCCTGCGCGCCCATCACGGCGCGCAGCAGCACGTCGGAGCCGAGCACGATGATGGTGCCGGCGATGCCGGCGAGCGGCAGCAGCACGCGGTGCCGGTGCACGCCGGGCACCAGCGGCCCGAGCAGCCGGACGATGACCGGCGCGCAGAGCCCGACGAAGCCGACCGGGCCGGTCAGGGTCACCGCGGCGGCGGAGAGCAGGACGGCCAGCACGGTGACGATCAGCCGGGTACGCCGTACGTCGAGACCGAGCACGGTGGCGGTGTCGTCGCCGAGGGCCAGGATGTCGAGGCGGTGCCCGAGCAGCACCAGGGCGACCACGGCGATGCCGATCACCGGGGCGAGCTGGGTCAGCGCGTCCAGGTCGCTCTGCACGAGCGAACCGTTGCCCCAGGCGAACAGGCCGATGGTGGCCTGCTCGAACAGGATCAGCAGCAGCATGGTGGCCGAGTTCAACGCCAGCGCGGTGGCGGAGCCGGCGAGGATGAGCCGGGTGGTGTTCGACTGGCCGCCGGCGGACATCGCCATCACCAGGGCAGCCGCGGCCAGCCCGCCGAACAGGGCGAGCCCGCCCGCGGGCAGCACGGGCAGCGAGATGCCGAACGCGGCGACCGTCACGATGGCCAGGTGCGCGCCGGCGTTGACGGCGAGGGTGTCCGGTGAGGCGAGCGGGTTGCGGGCGATGGACTGCAGGGCGGCGCCGGCGAAACCGAGGGCGACGCCGATGGCGAGCCCGGCGAGCAGGCGCGGGATCCGGGAGGCGACCAGGACCCGGGCCGCCTCGCCCTCGCCGCCGGTGACCAGCCGCAGCAGGTCGAGGGCACCGACGGTCGAAGTGCCCTGGGTCAGGTGCACCGCCGCGACCACGAGCAGCAGCAGCGCCCCGACGACGAGCGCCCCGACCACCCGGGGCGCGGACAGCGGCCCGGCCGGAGCCGGCCGGGTGGCCGGCTCCGGGCGCGGGCGCGGGGGTGCGGTCAGCGTGGTCACACCGTGTAGGTCTTCACGAGCTGGTCGATGTACTGCTTGCCGGAGAGCGGCCCGCCGAAGGTCCAGATGCCGTCCGGCATCCGGTGCAGGTTGCCCTGCTTGACGAAGGGCAGCGACTTCCAGATGGCGTTGCTGGCGAGCCCGTCGGCGAAGACGTCGTCGCCGTCGGAGGCGTTGTAGAAGAAGTGCAGGTTCGGGTCCTTGAGCCCGGTCAGGCCCTCGACGTCGGTCTGGCCCAGGCCCCACACCTCGTCGGTCTTGCCGGTCCACGCGTTGGTGAGGCCCAACTGGATGCCGAGCTGGGAGACGAGCGCGCCCTGACCGAACATCCGGATGCTGACCGTGCTGCCCTCCTTCCAGCCGTCGGCGATGGCGAACGGCCGGCCGGCGGCCCCGGCGTCGGCGATCTTCTTCTTCCCGTCGGCGATGGCGGCGTCGAAGTCGGCGAGCAGCTTCTCCGCCTCGGTGGTCCGGCCGACCGCCTGGGCGATCATGTTGAGGTCCGACCGCATCCGGCCGAGGTTGTCCTTGGCGTCGCTGCCCTTGGTGACGATCACCGGGACGTACTTCTCCAGCTGGGTGACCAGGGCACCGCCCCGGTCGTCCTCCATCACGACCAGGTCGGGCTGGAGGGCGACGATGGAGTCCACACTGGGCTCGGCCCGGGTGCCGACGTCCTTCACCCCGGCGTCGAGCTTGGCCGCGGTGACCCAGGTGGCGTAGCCCTTGGTGTCGGCGACGCCGACCGGTATGACGCCGAGGCTGACGAGCATCTCGACCTCGCCCCACTCCAGGCCGACGACCTTGGTCGCCGGAGCCTTGAGGGTGACCTGCTTGCCCCGGCTGTCGGTGACGGTCACCGGGCCGCTGGCGGAGGAGCTGGACGACGCCGGGCTGGCGGCGTTCTCGGTGGTGCCGCAGGCGCTGAGCAGCAGCGCGGCCGTCGCGGCGACCAGGGCGGTGACACGGATACGGGTCATGGTGATCTTTCTCGGGTACGAACGGGACTGACGGGTCAGGCCGGCAGCCGGGTCAGGTGCCGGCCCACCGGGCGGGTGGTGACGATTCCGCTGACCGGATCGGTGGTCACCTCGATCCGGATGCCGTACGTCTCGGTGAGGGCGTCCTCGGTGAGGACGTCGACGGGAGCGCCGGCGGCGCGGACCCGACCGTCGTGCAGCAGCACCACCTCGTCGGCGACAGCGGCGGCCTGGTTGAGGTCGTGCAGGACGACACCCACGGCGACGTGGTGGTCGTCGGCGAGATCCCGCATCAGGTCGAGGATCTCCACCTGGTAGCGCAGGTCGAGGAAGGTGGTCGGCTCGTCCAGGAGCAGCACCGGGGTGTCCTGCGCCAGGCAGGTGGCGAGCCAGACCCGCTGGAGTTCGCCGCCGGAGAGCTCGTCCACCGGACGGTCGGCCATCGCCGTGACGCCGGTGACCTCCATGGCGCGGCTGACCGCGGCCGGCCCGTCCGGGTCGTCGGCCCGCCAGCGCCCCCGGTACGGGTGCCGGCCGTAGCCGACCACGTCCCGGACGGTGACCCCGCTGGGCACCGGCCGGCTCTGGGCCAGCAGGGTGACCCGCCGGGCGAACTCCCGGGCCGGCAGCCCGGCGGCGATGCCGTCGGCGAGCAGCACCGAGCCGCCGCCGATCGGGTGCAGCCGGGCCAGCGCCCGCAGCAGGGTGGACTTTCCGCTGCCGTTCGGGCCGACCAGGGCGGTGACCACTCCCGGCCGCAGCGCGATGGACGCACCCCGCACCACGGTGGTGCCGTGGTAACCCAGGTGCAGGTCGACACCACGCAGGCTCTCGTCGCGGGGCAACGCTCGGTCGTCGGACACGCGCTTAGGTTAGCCTAACCTTTGAGGGTGCCAAGCAGCCCCCCGCCGCACCCCACCCCGCGTGGGTAATTGATGTGCGGCTGACGGCCCGGGGGCCTAGGGTGCCGCGGTGACCATCGACATCATGAGCCTGGCGGACCGCCCGGACCTGGCCCCGCTGCTGGAAGAGGACTTCCCCGGGGCGTGGCCGCCGTTCATGCTCCGGGATCCGATGGGCGGGGTGTACTACAGCGTCGCCCACGAGCTGTACCCCGAGTTCGTGTTCGCCGCCGTCGACTCGGACGAGCCGGAACGCGCCGTCGCAAAGGCGTACGCCGTGCCGCTGCGCTGGACCGAGCCGGAGCTTCCCGACGGCGGCTGGGACCGGATGATCCAGCGGGCCACCGTCAACCGGCTCACCGGCGCCACCCCGAACCTCGTGTCGGCCCTGGAGATCTGCATCCGGCCCGACCGGCGCGGCACCGGCCTGTCCGCGCGGATGCTCGACGCCATGCGGCAGACGGTCGCGAAGCGGGGTTACGACACGCTGGTCGCGCCGGTCCGCCCGAACGGCAAGCACAACCAGCCCGACGTGCCGATGACCGAGTACGCCACGCAGGTCCGCGCGGACGGCCTGCCGGTCGACCCGTGGCTGCGGGTGCACGTCCGCGCGGGCGGTCGTATCGAGCGGGTGGCGCCCCGGTCGATGGTGATCAGCGGGACGCTGGACGACTGGCGCGGCTGGACCGGCCTGCCCTTCGACACCGACGGGCCGGTCCACGTGCCGGGCGCGCTGGTGCCGGTGCAGTGCGACCTGACGCACGGCCACGCCGTCTACGTCGAACCCAACGTCTGGGTCCGGCACCGGCTGTGACGCGGGGGGCGCACCGGCCGCGGTCGACGCTGACCGTGGATCCGTGCCGGTGCGTTCCCCCGCGCCGTTCCCGGTGCCCGGCGGTCACTCCGCCGGGCTGACCGGGGTCAGCGGTGGCGCAGCGGCGCGAGCGCGCCGCTCCAGGCCACCACCTGGTCGAGGGTGGTGTTGAGCGCGCCACGCTGGAACTCGTTGGGCGTGAAGACGCTGAAGTTCTCGAAGTCGGTGAAGAGCGACAGCGCGACCTGGGCGCGTACGTCGGCCATCTGGAGCTCGCCGGCGATCAGCCGCAGGTGCTCCACCGCCCGGGTGCCGCCGGCCGAGCCGTAGCTGACGAACCCGACCGCCTTGTTGTTCCACTCCGCGTAGAGGAAGTCGATGGCGTTCTTCAGTGCGCCGGAGGTGGAGTGGTTGTACTCGGGCGTGACCATCACGAAGCCGTCGAACGAGGCGATGGTGCTCGCCCAGCGCTGAGTGTGTGGCTGGGTGTACTGGCCCAGCGAGGGCGGGATGCTCTCGTCGAGGTGGGGCAGCTGGTAGTCGAGCAGGTCGACGAGCTCGAACTCGGCGTCGGTGCGCTGCTTGGCGACGTCGAGGACCCAGCGGGCCACCGCTTCGCCGTTCCGCCCGGGGCGGGTGCTGCCGAGGATGATGCCGATCCTGGTCATCGTGGTGCCTTTCTGACATGGGGGTCGAGCCCTGCTGGGCCCACGATACAGAACTTGCTTCGTCAAGCAACTTCTTCCCGGCATGGCGCCGGTCACAGGCTGGTTGTTCGGTCAAGCAACTATGCTGGTCGGTATGGCCGACGAGCGTCCGCAGCCGCTGAACCCGGAGGAGGAGGCGTTGGTCCGTGCGCTGCGCCGGGTGATGTACGTCCTCCCCCGCGCCATCGACGCCGACATGACCGGCGACGGACAGCTGCCACTCACCGAGTACACCGCCCTGATGCACCTCTCCGAGACGCCCGACCGGCAGCTGCGGATGAACGAACTGGCGGCGGCGTGCGAACTCTCGCTCAGCGGGATGACCCGCACCATCAACCGCCTGGAGGGCCAGGGCCTGGTCGAGCGGGTCAAGTGCGCCGACGACGCCCGGGGCTGGAACGCCGTCCTCACCGACGCCGGCCTCGCCCGGCTGGAGCGCGCCTGGCCGAGCCACCTGGCCGCGGTACGGCGACGGTTCCTCGACCACTTCCAGGGCTTCGACCTCGCTCGACTGGCCCACGCGTTCGAGCGGGTCGGCACGGCCGACTGACCCCGCACCGGACAGGAACCGGCCGCGAATCGCCCGCCGCGGCGGCGCAGGGACCTGGCCGGGCCGCCATAGAATCGATGGCGGTTCATGCCCCGCGGGCCGGGGCGTCCCGGGCGGGTACGGCGGAGGGCGGTGCGGGCATGGGGCCGGACGAACGGCAACGGCTGTTCGAGCAGGCGCGCGAGTACTCCACCCGCCAGCACAGGTGGACGGAGGCGGACCGCCTCTGGGTCAAGGTGATCAACGCCTACCGGGACGCCACCCGCCGTCCCGGCCCGGTCGACTCCGAGGACCGACGACAACTGGCCCGGGCGCTGTGGCGGCGGGCGATGCTGCTGTCGGCGCTGGGCCGCCCCGGCTCCGGCGTGGTGCCCGGGCGCGAGGCGGTGGCCATCTTCGAACAGCTCAACGACGCGGCGCGGGGCACCGGCCAGGACCATGCCACGCCCCGCCCCGACGAGGCGTTGGCCGAGATGGTCACCGCCGTGGTCGACGTCGCCGAGATCGCCTTCGCGGCCGGGCAACCCGCCGCCCGCGTCCAGCTGCTGGAGCGGGCGATCGCCGCGGGGCTGCTCACGGTCGGCTCCCCGACGACCGCCGGCCCCCGCACCCGGGAGGCGCTCGGCACGGCGTACCACAACCAGGCGACTGCGCTGCTGCACCGCGCCCTGACCGGGTCGACCGGCGACCTGGCGGAGGCGGCGCTGGCCGCCTCCCGCGCCTGCGAGCTGCGCCAGGGTCTGCTCGACCCGACCCGTCCGCTCAGCCGCTGGGAGCTGGCCAACACCTACGGCCTGTACGCGCAGTGCCTGGTGCTCATCGGCGACGTCGACCGGGCCGGCACCGTGCTGAAGCTGGGCAACCGGTTGACCGGCACGCTCGGGCCGGCCGGCGCCGAACCGGCGCTCAAGCTGCGCGTCGCCGCCGAGATGCTGGCCCAGCAGCGGGGCGGGGTGCCCCGGCCGCGCCGCTGGGGCTGGCGGCGCCGCTGAACCGAGACCTGACGCCCAACCCCGCCGTCCACGTCGAACCCGACGTCCGGGCCGACGCCAGCTGCAGCCGTCGTCCCGTCGAGCACCAGCCCTCGCCCACCGATCAGCTCCGGCGCGCGTTGACATCGGAGGAAGGCTTCTCCGCCATCCGCGCGGACACGGCGATGACGAACCCGAGCGGCACGATCAACAGTGCCGGCGCCAAGGCCGGCAGGCGGAGGGCGACCAACGCACCGACAGCGGCTCCGCCCATCAGGGCCAGCAGGACGTGTGTCTTCGGCCGAAGGCTGTGCCACGGCTTTCGAGCGGCGACGCCGGCGATCAGACTGGTGAGTGTGCCGGTCAGGTAGGTGGAGGAGAGGCCAGGAACGCCGAACCGCTGGACGGCGCTGCTCTGCACCCCCAGCGCCGCTGCCGACAGCATGAGGAGCGTGAGATCGACGTGCTCCGAGCGGTTCGGAAGGTCGACCTCCCAGACGACGAGGAACACGACGAACACCAGGAACTCCAGCACGAGCGCTCCGGTGACCCGCCGTGGCCACACGGGATCGTCAGGCTGAGCCGCGCCGGCGAGCCGCGCGCCCGCGAGGACACCGGCGATGAAGCTGACGATGGCGCTGCCCGAGGTCAGGGCGAGCTCGGCCTCGCCGCGGCCCGCCGATAGCCCGAGCAGCACCATGTTGCCCGTCATGACGCTCGCGAAGGCCCCACCGAGGGAGAGGAAGCCGAGGGCGTCGGCGCTTCCGGTCAGGAAGGTGAGCACGACGACGAGGGCGTGCCGGCGCCGAAGCAGATCCGGTTGCCCTCCCGGCATGACTCGTGAACGTATGACTCGTGGCACTGTTCTCAGCACTGTCAGCCATCCCTAGACCGATTGTTCTTCGTATACACTTCGCCATGGACGGTTCACGGAGAGGCGACCGGGTTGACTGAAGACCTGCGGGACAAGCTCGGCGCTCAACACCTGCCGCTACGCGACCAGGTCCTCGCCGCACTACGGACCGCCATCATCAACGGCGACTACCTTCCCGGAGAGCGGCTGACCGAAGACCGGTTGGCCGAGGACTTCGGTGTCTCCCGTAACCCGGTTCGGGAGGCGCTGCGCGTCGCGGAGGCGGAGGGTTTCGTCGTGATCCTGCCCCGCCGCGGGGCGGTCGTCGCCTCGCCGAGCAGCGGCACCATCGCCGACATGTTCGCCGTACGCGAGCGTTTGGAGGCGCTGGCCGCCCGGCTGGCGGCCGAGCGGGCCACCGCGGCGGACGTGGCCGCGCTGCGGAACCTGCTGGACCAGGGCCGCGAGGCGACGCAGCGGCAGGACCTGCGCCGGGTCGCCGAACTGAACAGCGCCCTGCACCTGCGAATCCTCCAGATCAGCGGAAACCCCTGGCTGTCGTCGATAGCCAAGGCGCTGTACCTCCATGTGCAGTGGGTCTTCCGGCTCGGGGCCGCGGAACGGGCGCCGCACTCGTGGGCCGAGCACATCCAGCTGGTCGACGCGATCGAGTCCGGCGACGGCGACCGGGCCGAACGGGCCGCACTCGCCCACCTCGACGCCGCGTCCGCGGCGGCGTACGAGAACGCCGAGGGCGGGTACGGGGCCCGCTGACGGCTACCGGCCGCAGGCGTAGCCCTGCATGCCGCGGGGGTTCGCTCCGGCTGCGAGTACTCCGCTGGTCGGGTCGCGGGTCACGGCGCAGAGCCGGCCGAGGCTCCACGGGTCGGACAGCCGCACCTCGTGCCCGTATGCCCGCAGGGCCGCCAGCACCTCCGGGTCCAGGCGGTCCTCGATCACCAGGACGCCGGGTTCGAAGTCGCGCGGGTAGAACGACGCCGGCAGGCTGGCGGTGTGCCACATGGGCGCGTCGATGGCCTCCTGCAGGGACTGTCCCCCGGCGAGATGGCGGAGCAGGAACAGCAGCTGCCACTGGTCCTGCTGATCGCCGCCGGGCGTGCCGCACGCCAATACGGGCTCCCCGTCGCGGTGCACCATCGTCGGGCTCAGGGTGGTACGCGGTCGGCGTCCCGGCGCGAGCGACGACGCGACTCCTTCCTCCAGCCAGAACATCTGCAGCCGGCTGCCGAGCGGGAAGCCGAGATCCGGAATAGTGGGAGAGCTCTGCAGCCAGCCGCCGCTCGGCGTCGCGGAGATCATGTTCCCCCAGCGGTCGACCACGTCGACGTGACAGGTGTCGCCGCGGGTCACGCCGTCCGCCTTCACCGTCGGCTCCCCCGTGGTGGGATCCGCCGGGTCGGCGTGACGTCCCGCACCGCGGCAGACCTGGCGGGGCAGAATGGGATCCGCCCCGTCGGGGCGCCCCGGCCGCAGCTCCGCCGACGCCCGTTCCCCGACCAGGGCTGCCCGCTCCCTGGCGTACTCCCGGGACAGCAGTGCCTTCGCGGGCACGTCACCATCGCCGTACCAGGCCTCGCGGTCGGCGAAGGCAAGTTTGAGCGCTTCGGCCTGGGCGTGGATGCTGGCCGCGGTCGCCGGGTCGTACACCCGAGGGTCGTCGAGCGCGTCGAGAACGGACAGCGTCTCGAGCAGTACCGGGCCCTGGCCCCAGAAGCCGGTCTTCGCCACCGAGTAACCGTGCCAGTCGAGGGTGACCGGCTCCTCCCAGGTGGCGGAGTAGGCGGCCATGTCCGCGCCGGTGACGAGGCCGGCGTGGGAACGCCCGCTGGAGTCCTGGAACGGCTGCCGACTGAACTGATCGACCGCCTCAGCGACGAAACCTTCCCGCCAGGCGCGACGTGCGGCGTCGATCTGTGCCTCGCGGTCGGGGCCGGCCGCCCGGCCGGCGTCGACCAGTCTCCGCAGCGTCCGCGCGTAGGCCGGGTTGGCGAACAACTCCCCCGCCGTCGGCGGCTTGCCGTTGCGCAGCCATAGCTGAGCGGAGGTGGGCCAGTGCTCCTCGAACAACGACCGCACGGCGGCGACCGTGTCGCCGACCCTGCCGACCAGCGGGTGACCGGCGCCGGCGTAACCGATGGCCGGCTCCAGCACCTCCTCCAGGGAGGACGTGCCATGGTCCCGCAGCAGGAGCAACCAGGCGTCCACGGCGCCCGGCACGGCCGCCGCGAGCGGGCCGGACCCGGGAATGAGTTCCATCCCGAGCGACCGGAAGTGCGCGATGGTGGCGCCGGCGGGCGCCGGCCCCTGCCCACACAGCACCTTCGGCGCCGGGTCCTGGGCCGTCGCCACGATCGCCGGCACCTCACCGCCGGGCCCGTTGAGATGCGGTTCGACGACGTGCAGGACGAACCCCGCGGTGACGGCCGCGTCGAAGGCATTCCCACCGCGCTCAAGGATGCCCATGGCCGCCTGGCTGGCGAGCCAGTGCGTCGAGGAGACCATCCCGAAGGTTCCCTGCAACGTCGGCCTGGTGGTGAACGTCATGACAACACCTCATTCGGGTCGGCGGCCCGGACATCGGGCCGGCTGCCGTCCGCCTGGACCAGGTGGCAGGCGGCCATGCCGCCACCGACCTCCACCTGCTCCGGCACCTCAGCCGCACACCGTTCGAACGCGAGCGGGCACCGGGTACGGAAGCGGCAGCCGGACGGAGGATCCAGCGCCGACGGCAGGTCGTCGCCGAGCAGGACCGGCTGACGCTGGCGTTGGCGGACCGGATCGGCCACCGGTGCTGCCGCCAGCAGCGCCTGGGTGTAGGGGTGAGCGGGTCGCGTGAAGATCTGCTCGCGGGAACCTTTCTCGACGAGCTGGCCGAGGTACATGACGGCGATGTCGTCGGCCAGGTACTCCACCGCGGACAGGTCGTGGGTGATGAAGAGGCAGGCGAATCCGATGTCCCGCTGCAGGTCGGCGAGGAGGTTGAGCACCGACGCCTGCACGGACACATCGAGCGCGCTGGTGGGTTCGTCCGCGATGAGCAGCATGGGCTCGGAGATCAGTGCCCGGGCGATGCTGACGCGCTGGCGTTGCCCTCCGGAAAGCTCGTGGGGATATCGGCGGGCTACCTCGGCCCGGAGACCGACCCTGCCCAGTTCCGTGGCAACGCGAGCCTCCCGGTCACGTCGCGAGTACCGCCGACCTGACAGGCGTAGCGGCTCCGCCACGATGTCACCCACCAGCATCCGCGGGTCGAGCGAGCCGGCGGGGTCCTGGAAGACGATCGACACGCTGCTCCGGTACGGGCGCAGCTGTCGCCGGGACAGGTGCGTGACGTCCGTCCCGGCTATCCTGACCACGCCCGCGGTGGGCTCCACGAGCCGCACCACGCATCGACCCACGGTCGACTTGCCGGAGCCGCTCTCCCCCACCAACGCGGTGACTCGGCCCTTGGGGATGACGAGCGAGACGCCGTCCACGGCCCGCACCAGCCCGAAGTGCATCACCAGGTCCTCGAGTTCGAGGGCGTTCGGCTGCGGCGTCATGTGTTCCTCTCCTCAGGCTGCGTCCGAGGCGTCGGGCAGGGATGCCAGCAGGCCGCGAGGTGGTCCGTCGCCGCGGGCGTGGTTCCGGTCCGCACGACCTCGAGCGCCGGGGCATTGTTGCGGCACCGCGAGTCCGCGGTCGGGCAACGGTCCGCGAACGTGCAGGCATCGGGCTGGGCCGACAGCACCGGCACGAGACCGGGAATCTCCTGTAGGCGCTCGGTGCCGGCGTGCCTGCCCGGCGTCGGCGAAGCCGACAGGAGCCCGGCCGTGTACCGGTGGAACGGGTGCGCGAACAGGTCGGTGACCTGCGCTCGTTCGACCACCCGCCCGGCGTACATGACGACGACGCGGTCCGCGATGTCGGCGATCACGCCGAGGTCGTGCGTGATGATGAGGATGGTCGTGCCAAGCCGGTCGCGCAGGTCTCGGAGCACCTGGAGAATGCCGGCCTGGACCGTGACGTCCAGGGCGGTGGTCGGCTCGTCGGCCACCAGCACCTTCGGGCCGCAGGCCACCGCCATCGCGATCATCACCCGCTGGCGCATGCCCCCGGAGAGCTGATGCGGATAGTTGTCGACTCGCGTCGGGGCGGAGGGAATGCCGACCAGCGACAGCAGCTCGACGGCCCTGGCCCGGGCGGCCCGCCGGGACATCCGCTCGTGGACCTGGAGCACCTCTGCGATCTGGCGCCCGACGGTGAGCACCGGATTCAACGATGTCATCGGTTCCTGGAAGATGTAGGCGATCTCCTTCCCACGCACCCGGCGCAGCACCGACTCTCGACTGCCGACGAGCTCGGTCCCGTTCAGCCGCACGGAGCCGGAGATTCGGGCGCTGTCAGGGAGCAGGCCCGCGATGCTCATCGCCGTGACGCTCTTTCCGCAACCCGACTCGCCCACCATTCCGACGATCTCTCCGGAGGCAAGATCCAGGTCCACCCGGTCCACCGCCGAGACGGTTCCGCCCTCGGTCGTGAACGAGATCGAGAGATCGCGTACCGCCAGCACGGGTGCGCCGACGACGGCGCCGGCACCGGCTCGTTCAACCGTCGTCATCACCGGTCTCCCTTCGGGTCGAGGGCGTCCCGCAGGGCGTCGCCGAAGACGTTGAACGCCAGCGCCAGACCCATGATCACGACACCGGGGAGGACCGCTGCCCACGGGGCGCGAGCCGCGAACTGCTGGGCGGTGGCCAGCATGGTTCCGAGACTGGGGGCCGGGGGTTGGATGCCGAGGCCGAGGAAGGACAGCACCGCCTCGCCCAGGATCGCGGCCGGGATCGCGACCGTGGCCTGCACCAGGATCACCGACGTCGCGTTGGGCATGATGTGCCGGGCGAGCACCCACAGGTCACTCGCGCCGTCCACGACGGCCGCCGCGACGAAGTCCAGCGACTTGAGCCGCAGGGTGTCCGAACGCACCACGCGGATCACACCCGGGATCTGGGCCACCCCGATGGCCACAGCGGCGTTGCCGAGGCTGGCGCCCCGGATGGCGGCCAGCCCCACCGCCATGATCAGAAACGGGAACGCGAGCAGCAGGTCGGTGAAGCGCGAGATCACGGCGTCCCAGACCCGGAAGTAGCCCGCCGCGAGGCCGAGCGGAACCCCGATGGCCAGGGAGGTGGCTACCGCCAGGAGTGCCACCTGCAGGGAGGCCCGAGCTCCGAGCATGATGCGAGACAGGACGTCACGACCCAGGTCGTCGGTCCCCAGCATGTGCCCCGGCGTGCCCGGGGGCGAGAACGTGTGGGCGAAGTCGGTCTGCTCGACCGAGTAGGGGGCGATCCAGGGCGACAGCAGGGCGATGACGGCCGCCACCGCGAGGACGACGAAGCTCACGACGGCGAGCGGGTTCCTTCGCAACCGCCGCAGGACCCGGGTCCGCCGGGTGATGCTGGCGGGGCCGGTCTCCGCCATCGGAACGGTGAGGACGCTCATGCCGGGTCCCCCGTCACCCTGATTCGTGGGTCGATGACCGAGTAGAGCAGATCCACCAGGAAATTGATCACGATGTAGGCCGTCGCGGTGAGCAGGACGACGGCCTGGATCACCGGGTAGTCCCGCTGAAAGACCGCGTCGATGGTCATCTTGCCGAAGCCCGGGAGCCCGAAGATCTGCTCGGTCACGACCGCGCCGGAGATCAGCCCTCCGAGTTGGAGGCCCACGATCGTCACCACCACGATCAGACTGTTCCGTAGGGCATGCCGGGTGATGACGGCCCGTGGTCGAAGGCCCTTCGCCTTCGCCGTACGCACGTAGTCGGAGGAGAGCGAGTCGAGCATCGCCGAGCGCGTCTGTCGCATGATGATGGCGGCGAGGCCCGTGCCGAGGATCACGGCCGGCAGGACGATGTGGTGCAGGTTGTCCAGCGGATCCTCTAGGAACGGCACGAATCCGGAGGCCGGGAAGAGCCCCGTGGCCACGGAGAGGTAGAGGATCGCGAGCAGACCGAGCCAGAAGTGCGGCACCGACAGGCCGACGAGGGCCAGCCCGTTGGCGAGCCACTCCGCCGGGTGCCCGCGGCGCACCGCCGCGAGCACCCCGGCGCCGACGCCCAGCGCCGCGGCGATGAGGATCGCCAGGACGGAGAGTTCGGCCGTGACGGGCAGGGCGGTGGTGAGCATCGACGAGACCGGGATGCCGGTTCGGATCGACTCGCCGAAGTCGCCCTGCGCGACGCGTTCGACGTACTGCGCGAACTGCAGTGGCAGCGGTTGGTCCAGGCCGTAGTGGTGACGGATGGCCGCCAGCGCCTCCGGGGACCGGTCCTCCCCCGCGAGGGCGAGGGCCGGGTCCCCGGGGAGGGCCCGCACACCGAGGAACACCACGACGGTCGACAGCAGCAGGGTCAGCGCTGAGTGCCAGGCGCGCGTGATCAGATACCGGGCCACGAGACCTACTTGGTGAACCCGGCGAAGGCCGCACGGATCACGCCGTCCGGGAAGACCTGCAGGCCCTGGACGGTCTTGGAGACGGCGGTCAGGTTCCGCTGCCGGTAGAGATAGATCAGCGCGTCATCCTGCTGGAGGATCGTCACCGCCTGGCCGTACAGCTTCTTGCGCTCCTCGAGGTCGTTGGACTGACGAGCCTGGGTCAGCACGGCGTCGAGCTGGGGGTTGCTGTAGCCGGAGACGTTCTGGCTCCCGCCGGTGCCCACGAAGTTCGTGATGTTGGCGTCCGGGTCGATCCGCCCGCTCCAGCCCAGTTGCAGCAGCTCGAAGTTGCCACGGTCCTGCTCGTCGAGGAGGGAGGAGTACTCCACCGGGTTTATCTTGAGGTCGAATCCGCCGTCCTTGACCATGGCCTGGAGCGCCTGCGCCAAGCGCAGCGTGTCGGGCGTGTTCGACGCGAGCATCGTCACCGTGTACGGCGTCTGGACGCCCGCTTCGGCGAGCAGTTGCTTGGCCTTCGCCGGGTCGTGCGCCGGGCAGGTCTGCGCCTCCGGTGACGAGAACGGGCTCGCGGGCGAGATCGGTGAGCAGGCGACGGCGGGGATGCCGTTGAAGACCGCCTGGACCAGCGCCTTCCGGTCGATCGCGTGCTCGAAGGCCTGCCGGACCTTGGCGTTCTGGGCGATCGGACGGTTGATGGGCTTCGGCGTCGTACCGACGCCGTCGACGTTGCCGATGTTGAAGGTGAGCCCCTGGTAGCCGAGGGACTGCGACTGCAGGGCGGAAATCGAGCTGTCGGACTGCAACGCGGCGACGTCCTGGGTGGAGACGCTGTCGGCGACCTGGGCGTCGCCGGAGCGCAGGTTGGCCGCGCGGATGCTCGCGTCGCTGAGGATGCGCCACGAGATGGCGTCGAGGTGGACCTTGGCGGCGTCGTAGTAGTTCGGGTCCTTCACGACCTCGATGGAATTCTGCGGCACCCGCTTGGCGAACTTGAAGGGCCCGACGCAGACCGGGGCCGAGGCGAAGTCGTCGCCCAGGCTCTGCAGCGCCTTCGGACTCATGATCATGCCGGCCCGGTCCGCCAGCGCGCCGAGCAACGGCGCGAACGGCTGCTTCAGGCGTACGACGACGGTCTGGGCGTCGGGCGTGTCCACGCTCTCGATCGGGCCGAGTTCGCTCTTGCGCGCCGACCGGGAGTTGGTCAGGTGTCGTTGCAGCGTGGCCTTGACCGCGGCGGAGTCGAACGGCGTGCCGTCCGCGAAACGCGCGCCCTGACGTAGCGGAATCGCCACTGACCGGCCGTCGCTGCTGGTGGTGGGTAGTGCCGTCGCCAGTTGCGGCACGACCTGCGCCCGCTCGTCGACGTCGTAGAGCTTCTGGCACATCGCCTGGAAGACGTAGCGCGAGTAGAGGCTCCGGGAGAGGGTCGGGTCCAGCGCGTCGGGTTCCGCCGAGAGCGCGATGACGAGCTTGCCGCCCTGCTTCACCGCGGCCGGGTCTGCCGGTGTACCGAAGAAGTCCTGGCCGGTCGGCTGACTGTCACCGGACTGCGTGCCACTCCCGCTGTTCGACACCGGCGAGCAGGCCGCGACGACACAGACGACAGCGACCGCCGCCACAGTGGCCCGGAATGGACGGAGCCGACGCGGGCTCGTTTCGCTGACGGAGAGGTTCGTCATTGGGAGCTCCTCGAGTGGGCGATTCGGGGAGCGTATGTTGTATACGAAGCCTGACGCAAGACCTTCGTCGATGGCTGCCGAGCCTCGCGTCCGTAGGGCGATGAGGGACGGGACACGACCGTAGAAGCCGCCGCTCGGCGGCTGCGGCGGCGGCTCCTACGGTGGCTACTCGGCGCCGGACAGCGCGGCGGCGCGGCGTACGTCGTCCAGCAGGACTTCCATGTCCGACCGGGTGGTGCGGTAGTTGAGCACACAACCGCGCAGCGCGAAGCGGCCGTTGACGGTCGCGTTCGACAGGTACGAACTGCCGGCCTGTTGCAGCGACAGCATGATGCGCTCGTTGAGGCGGTCGAGTTCCTCCTCGTCGGCCTCGGATCGGGACCCGGTGCGTGCCGCTGGTGGCAGGTAGCGGAAGCAGAAGATGGAGAGCCCGACCGGGGCGAGCAGTTCGAGGTCGTCGCTCGCCGCGATGAGTTCCGCGACGTGGCGGGCGCAGTCGAGGTTGGCCTCGATCGCCTCCCCGATCGCCCGGGAGCCGGCGTGCCCCAGCAGCATCCACACCTTGAGGGCCCGGAAGCGCCGGGAGAGCTCCAGGCCGTAGTCCCAGAACGCGAAGGCCTCGGCGGGCTCGGTCTGCGTGACCCGGGTGTAGTCGGCGTCCAGGCTGAAGGCGGCGCGCGCCGCCTCGGGATCGCGGTAGATCAGGCAGCCGCAGTCGGCGGGCAGGTAGAGCCACTTGTGCGGATCGAGGGCGATCGAGTCGGCCTCCGCCAGGCCGTCGAAGAGTGGGCGGGCCGAGGGGGCCAGTCGGGCGAAGCCGCCGTAGCAGGCGTCGACGTGCATCCACAGCCCGTACCGGCGGGCGACCGCCGCGATCTCCGGCAGCGGGTCGACCGCCCCGGTGACGACAGTGCCCGCGGTCGCCACCACGCAGAACGGTTCCGCGCCCGCGGCCAGGTCCGCCTCGATGGCGCGGACGAGGTCGTCGACGTCCATCCGGAACCGGGCGTCGACCGCCACCTCTCGGACGTTCGCGCGGCCGATGCCGAGCAGCGCGGCCGCCTTGTGGATCGAGTGGTGGGTCTCCGTGGAGACGTAGACGCGCAACGGTGCGGGGTGGGCGCTCGCGCCACGGGTGGCGACCTCGTCGCCGCAGTGGCGGTGCCGGGCGGCGGCGAGCGCGGTGAAGTTGGCCATCGAGCCGCCGCTGGTGAAGAGGCCGCCGGCGCTCGGGTGACACCCGAGCGCTTCCTTGATCCAGTCGATCGTGACGTGCTCCAGCTCGGTGGGCGCGGGCGCCGATCGCCAGGCGGGCAGGTTCGCGTTCAGCGTCGACGCGAGGAGGTCCGCGACCGACGCGACAGCGGTGCCCGGCGCCGAGACGTACCCGAAGAAGCGTGGATGCCCGTTGTGCCGGCTGCCCGGCACGATCACCTCGCGGAAGACCTCGAGCAGGTCGGCGAAGTCGCGACCCTCGACGGGCAGCGGCTCGGCGAGTTGCTCCCGCACCGCGGCGGCAGTGGCGCGCGGAGCGATGGGCAGGTCGCGGAGCGAGGCGTGGTAGGCGGCCATCCACTCCACGGCCTGGCCGGCCAGCTCGCTGATCGTTGCGGGTGAGGGGTCCAACGCGGAGTCGACGCCGCGCCGCTCGGGAGACGTGGAACTCATGGCGGGAGAGTAGTTCGACCGGGCGACATTCCTCCGTGCCCGCTGGTGCCTCGACCGCCGTCCGGGCCCGTATCCTCGACGACCATGACGGCCGAACCCGAGGAGCCCGGGCGCTGCGCGCATGCCCTGCTGCGCGAGCGGGTCCGCCGGTTCGCCGAGGAACGCGACTGGCAGCCGTTCCACACGCCGAAGAACCTCGCCATGGCGCTCGCCGGTGAGGTGGGTGAGCTGCTCGCCGAGTTCCAGTGGCTCACCGCCGAACAGTCCGCCGAGGTGCTCGCCGACCCGGCGGCCGGCGCCCGGGTCCGGGCGGAGATCGGCGACGTGATGATCTACCTGACCCGCCTCGCCGACGTGCTCGGCGTCGACCTGACCGAGACCGCCCTGGCCAAACTGGACGAGGCCGCCGCCCGCTACCCGGTCGAGGAGGCGAAGGGTTCGGCCGCCAAGCGGTGACCCCGGGTGGCGGATTGACACCGGGGTCTCCCCGGGATTCCACTGGTGGGAGCGGCTCCCGAGCCCGCCGGTAGCGGGTGCGACGGTTGGCCGGCCACGCCAGCCGGCGCGCAGCGGCGCCGCTGTGACACCTGGGAGAGATCATGGACTCCTCGCCCGTCAGGCCACCGCAGGACGCCCAGACCATCCGCCGGCTGCGCCTCGGCGTCGGGGTGGTCGGGATCGCGCTGCCGTTCGTGCTGACCGTCGGCCACGCGCTGGTCACCGGCACGCCGGCCCTGCTCACCTCGATCAGCGCCTACTACTACACCGAACTGCGGGACGTCTTCGTCGGCAGCATGTGCGCGGTCGGGGTCTTCCTCATCTCCTACCGGCAGCGCAAGGTCGACGACCTGCTCGGCACGATCGCCGGGGTGCTGGCCATCGCGGTCGCGCTGTTCCCGGCCGCGACGCACGACCCGGGCGGCCCGGTCACCGCCACCGACGTGCTGGTCGGTCGGGTGCACCAGGTCTCGGCCGCGGCGCTGTTCGTGCTCCTCGCGATCTTCTGCATCGTCCTGTTCCCGCGCACCGATCCGCGTATCGGTGAGGCGCGGACCCGGGTCCGCGATGGCCTGTACCGCGCCTGCGGTGGGGTCATCCTGGCCGCCATCGCGCTCGCCGTGGCGAGCAACGCGCTGCCGGAATCCACTCGCGACACGCTGCGGCCGCTGTTCTGGTGCGAGGCGGTCGCGGTGCTCGCCTTCGGGATCGCGTGGTTCGTCAAGGGCGAGGCGATGTTCCGGCACGCGCGGGAGGCCCGGCGCGGAAAGCAGGACGGGCTGGCGCGCGCCCCGGATCCGGCACCGAGCCCGGCACCCGGTGCGCCGTAGCGTCGAGCGCGCCGGTCAGTCCGGACGCGGGGCCATGACGAGCCGCGCGAACAGGTCGGCGGCCGCGTCCAGCACCTCCCGGTCACCGGTGACCAGCAGGTCCAGCAGCAGGCCACGGGTGGCGGCGAGGGCGAGCCGGGCCCGCTGGCGGGCCTGCGCCGCGTCGAAGCCGAGGCGCACGAACAGGTCCTCGACGGGACCGGCCCAGGCGGCGATGACGGTGGCCCGGAACGACTCGGTCCAGCTACGACCGAACAGTGCCTGCGCGTAGATCTCGAAGAACAGCCGCTCCGCCGGGGCCAGTTCGGGATCCGCGAGGCGCCGCCAGAACCGCCGGCTCACCTCGACCGGGTCGTCCAGCCCGTCGGCGAGTGCGGCAAGCGCCGCCCGCTGCTCGGCCTCGATCCGCCGGACGACCTCGGCGAGCAGGCCCTCCCGGCTGCCGAAGTGGTAGATCAGCATGCGGTGGCTGGTGCCCGTACCGGCGGCGATCTCGCGCAGGCTGAGCTGGCTGAACCCGCCCTCGGTCAGGAAGGCGACGCAGCGGTCGAGCAGCGCCGCGCGGGCGTCACCGGCCACCGGTGGGCGCCGCGCCATCGCCGGCCGCCGCAGCGGCCGGGTCCTCGGCGGCCGCGGCGAGGCCGGCCGCCTCCATCCGCAGGTAGCGTCGGGTCTTCGCCGCGGTCAGCAGCGCGACCAGCCCGGCGAGGGCACCGGTCTGCCGGATGCCCACGGTGATCCGGGTGGCTCCGTCCGGCTGGCGTTCGACGCGGTGGTACGCGACGGTGTGCACGCCCGGCGCCGTTGCCTCCCAGGCGAACGACGCGCCCTCCCGGAGGTCGCAGACCCGCCACACAGTGGTCGGGAGGCCGGGCTGCCGGACCCGGAACCGGCTGCCGGTCACGAGCGCCGGCCCGTCGAGGGGCTCCACCGAGGACATCGACGCCGTCCACCGGGGATATTCCGTCACGTTCCGCACCGCCGCCCACGCGCGGGCGGGGTCGGCGGCGGTGGTGATGGTCTCCTCGTAGTCCATGTACCAGATGGTACATGGACCGGGGTAGTCACTCGAAGCGGGACGGGTCCCCGGCGCCCCGGCGCAGGATCTCCGGCTCCGGCTGCGACAGGTCGACCACGGTCGTCGGCTCCTTGCCGCAGTCACCGGCGTCGAGCACGGCGTCGACCAGGTGGTCGAGCCGTTCCTTGATCTCCCAGCCCCGGGTCAGCGGCTCGTCCTCCCCCGGCAGCACCAGGGTGCTCGACAGCAGCGGCTCGCCCAGTTCGGCCAGCAGCGCCTGGGCGACCGTGTGGTCCGGCACCCGTACGCCGACGGTGCGCTTGCGGGGATGCAGCAACCGGCGCGGCACCTCGCGGGTCGCCGGCAGGATGAAGGTGTAGCTGCCCGGGGTGCTCGCCTTCACCAGCCGGAAGGCCGCGTTGCTCACCTTGACGAGCTGGCCGAGCTGGGCGAAGTCCCGGCACACCAGCGTGAAGTGGTGCCGGTCGTCCAGGTGCCGGATCTCCCGGATCCGGTCCAGCCCGTCGCGGTTGCCCAGCTGGCAGCCCAGGGCGTAGCAGGAGTCCGTGGGGTAGGCGACCAGCCCGCCGTCGCGGATCAGGTCGACGACCTGCCGCAGGGCCCGGGGCTGGGGGTTGTCCGGGTGCACGTCGTAGTACCTCGCCATCCACCGAGACTAGGCGCTTCCCGGCGGCCCTGCCCTCCCCCGGCAGGCTGGTGACCGCCGCGGCCGGCACCGGCACGGTCAGTACCGGCCGCCACTGCCGACCCGCGCGGCCACCCGGTCGTGCAGCGCGGCCAGCGCCGGGCTCACCGCGGCGGTGAGCGGCGTCGGGTCGGCCAGCCGCCGCGCCGCCTCCGGCAGCCAGGCGAGGTCGGCGTCGAAGCGGGCACGGGCGGCGCGGACCTCACCGGCCGGGTCGGCCGGGTCGAGACGCCGGCCGCCGCGCATCACCGGCACCAGCAGCGGCTCCCGGTCGCCCGGCGGCGGCTCGTCGCGCAGCCCCACCACGTCGCCGCTGGCGCCGGTGGGATCGCGGAAGACCTGCTTCGGTCCGGGCAGGGTGGCCTTGCCCGGGGACAGCTTGAGCACCGGCCGGTCGCCGACCGCCACCAGCTTGTACGCGCTGTCCAGCGACGGCGCGTCGTAGGAGACGCCCATCCGGGTGCCTACGCCGTACCCGTCGATCGGTGCACCGGCGGCGACGAGCGCGGCGATGACGTCCTCGTCGAGGCTGCCACTGGCCACGATCTGCGCCCGGGTCAGCCCGGCGTCGTCCAGGATCGCCCGGGTCTGCTTGGCCAGCGCGGCCAGGTCGCCGGAGTCGAGCCGGACGCCGAGCGGCCCGGTCAGGCCGAGTTCGGCGACCACGTCGACGGCCGCCCGCACGCCGGCCGGCGTGTCGTAGGTGTCGACCAGGAAGATCGGGTTGGTCGGGAAGTCGGTGGCGAACGCCCGGAACGCCGCCCGCTCGTCCGGGAACGCCTCGACGTACGAGTGGGCCATCGTGCCGGACGGCTTGAGCCCGTAGCGCCAGGCGGCCTCGACGTGGCTGGTGGCGGCGAAGCCGGCGATGGCCGAGGCGCGGGCCACCCCCGCCCCCGCCTCGATGCCGTGGGTACGGCGGAAGGCGAAGTCGATCAGCTGGGCGTCACCGGCGGCGAGCCGGCAGCGGGCGGCCTTGCTGGCGACGGTGGTCTGGAAGGTGATCAGGTTCAGCACGCCGGTCTCCACGAGCTGCGCCTCGGCGAGCGGCGCGGTGATCTCCAGCAACGGCTCGTCGGCGAAGACCACCCGCCCCTCCGGCACGGCCCGGACGTCGCCGGTGAACCGGATCCCGGCCAGCGCGGTCAGGGTCTGCTCGTCGAAGCCGCCGACGTCGCGCAGGTAGGCCAGGTCGTCGTCGTCGAACGCGAAGTTCTCCAGGAAGGTCAGCGCGTCGGCCAGCCCGGCCGCCACCAGGAAGCCGCGCCGCGCGGGCAGGCGGCGGGCGAACAGGCTGAACGTGGCGGGCTCGACCAGGCCGCGGCGCAGGTAGCTGGCCGCCATCCGCAGCTCGTACAGGTCGGTCCGCAACCCGGTCATGCCGTCTCCTCGACCACGCCCCCACTGTGGCCGAGCGGGTGCGGCCACGTACCGCGAACGGAGGAACCGGCGGTCCGGGCGCCGGGCGGGGCGGGGTGGCCCGGCTCAGCGTGCGGCGGGATGGCGGCGCTCGGCGTGGGCGGCCGCGTCCTCGATCAGCCGGGCCAGCCGGACCGGGTCGGCCAGCACCGTGACGTGGCCGGTGCGTGGCAGCCGGATCAGCCGACCGTCGCGGCAGGCGGCCAGGTACGACCGCTCGTCGGCGCGGAACGGGTCCCGGTCGCCGTTGACGAGCCAGACCGGGCCGGGATAGGCGGCCAGGGCGCCGAGCTGGTCGTGGCCGGCGACCGCCGCGACCACCGCCGGCATCACCTCGCTGGACAGGCCGCCGGCCACGACGGCGTCCGCCGCCGGGCGCGGCAGGGCGCGGCGGAAGGCGTACGCGCTGAGCTGGTTGGCCTGCTCCGGGAAGCGCGCGGCGAGCGCGGCCGCCCCGCGGTAGAGCCCGACGAGCCGGGTGGGCCGTGCGGTGCAGCCGATGGCGACCAGCCCGGCCACCCGCTCGGGGAAGCGGCCGGCGGCGGCGATGCCGGCGAAGCCGCCGAGCGACAGGCCGGCGACCAGCGCCCGCCCGCCGACGTGGTCGACCGCGGCGGCGACCGCCTCGGTGGCGGCGGCCATGGTGAAGGGTTCGCCGCGGCGGGCGCCGTGGCCGGGCAGGTCGACCGCGTGCGCGGGCCGGTCGAGGTGGCTGACCACCGGCTCCCACATGGTGCGGCTGACCCGGATGCCGTGGACGAGGACGACGGGCAGGGCCATACTGCGCTCCTTTCATCCGCAACGCAACGGTGCGTTGCGGTACCAGTAGAACACAACGCAACGGTGCGTTGCTATCCTGATCGGCGTGGCACCACGCAGGCAGCAGGAGATCTTCGACAGCACGCTCGCCCTGCTGGCCGAGAAGGGCTACGACGGCCTCACCATCGAGGCGGTGGCCGAGCGCGCCGGGGTGAACAAGACGACGATCTACCGGTGGTGGCCGTCCAAGGCCGCGCTGCTGGCGGACGCGCTCGTCGAAGCGCCGCTGCTCGACCTCCACACCCCGGACACCGGCACCCTGCGCGGTGACCTGACGGCGGTCGTGGGCGCCATCGTCGCGCTCCTCACCACGCCGCCCTCATCGGACGTGGCCGTCGCGGCGCTCGCCGCCTCCGCCCACCGGGCCGAGCTGGCGACGGCCACCCAGCGGTTCTTCGCCGACCGGCTGGCCCGCGAGCGTCCCATCTTCGAACGGGCCGTCCGCCGGGGCGAGCTGACCCCCGACGCCGATCCCATGACGATCATGGACGCGCTCGCCGGAGCCGTGTGGTGCCGCGCGGTGTTCCGGGGGCGGCCGGTCGACGACGCCTTCGTCGACCGCACGGTGGCGATGGTCCTGCACGGCGTGGCCGACTGACCGGCGACACCAGCCTCGGGGCGGCACCCGGTCCGCGCGGCCCGCCCGCGACCGCCGGCCCACTTACGCCGAACGGAGCAGCACAAACAGCGGCAACCGGGGTAAGCAGCGCCGCGCGGGGATCCCGCGACGCAGGATCGGTTGCCGGCAGGAGCTGCTTGACGTGCGTACGTCCGAGGGGGCCGGGGTGGCTCCACGGCTCGGGAGGACCCTCCCGCTGCTCACGCTGGCCGCCGTCCCGCCCGCGCTGGAGGCCGCCGTGCTGGCGGCGCTCAGCTTCTACTCCGCGAGCGGGCTCGCGCCGCAGGCCACCGCCGTCTGGCCGTACGACTCCTACCACGACCTACGCTGGCTGCTGGTCTACCACAACTCCTGGTCGATGTTCCTGCTCGGCCTGCTGGCGGTGACCGCGGTGCGGGGTCTGCTGTCGGCGTGGATGACCGGCCTCGCGTGGCCCGCGCACACGCCCCGCCCGTCGTACCGCTGGCTGATCCGGCGCAATATCGAGGTGGCCGCCCTCGCCACGGTGATCATCTCGCCGTGGGCCGCCCTCGCCGTGGCGTACTCGGCGGTCGCGCTGTCGTGGTATCTGCTGGCGTCGCTGCTGCCCATGCTCGTGCTGGCGCCGTTCCTGGCCCGCGGCGGCGTGGTCAGCCGGTGGTGGCGCGGCCTGCCCTCGGCGGCCCTGTTCGGCTGGTCGCTGCTCAACTTCGTGGTCCTCACCGCCGCCGGGGCGATCATGTCGGCCGTGCCGCTGTGGTGGGGCGTGCCGATCGCCGCCGCAGCCGGCGCGGCCAACGGGCTGCTCTGGCGAAGCACGGTCGCCGCCGCGGCGTTCCAGGCGCCGGTGCGCCTGCAACGGGTGCCCGTGGCGCCGCTGGCGATCGTCGTCACCATGGCCGGCTCGGTCTTCGCCGAGGCCGGCGTCGGCATCGCGGCCGGCGGGTCGGGCGACTGGCGGGCTCCGGTGCTCACGGAGCATCTCGAGGAGCGGATCCCCTACGCCGTGATCGCCATCGCCGGGCACGACTCCAGCTACGACGGCCGCCCCGCGGTGGACCCGCGGGTGGAACGGTTCTCCTACCGCGGCCTGGACGACCGGGAGCGCCCGCTGCCCTACCAACCGCAGGACACGCACCAGTCGGTGGGCTCCAGCGCCGCGCTGCTCTCCCAGCACATCGACTCGCTGCAACGCCGGACCGGCCGGCCGGTGGCGCTGCTCGGCGAGAGCGAGGGTGCCATGGTGGCCCGGATGTACCTGGAACGGTGGCCGGAGTCACCGGTGGACGCGGTCATCATGTTCAGCCCGCTGACCCGCCCCGGCCGGGTCTACTACCCGCCGGCCGGGTACGACGGCTGGGGCGTGGTCGCCGGATGGGAACTGCGGCTGGTCGCGGCGCTGTCCAACCTCACCAAGGAGGTCGACAGCGACCCGGACGAGCCGTTCGTCCGGTCGGTGCTCGCGGATGCGCCCTTCTACCGCAACCGCACGCTGTGCCCGGTTGCCGGAGTCCGCATGATCGCGTACCTACCGACCGTCTCCGCCGTCGAGGCACCGCCGGGCGAGTACTCCCGGATCCCCACCGTCGAGGTGCCCGGGCTGCACGCGTTCCCGCTCGACCAGGCACTGGTGCAGGAGACCGTGATGGCCTTCCTGGCCAACGAGCCGGTCGACCGGCCCCGCCGGGAGTACCGGCTCTTCCAGCACCTCGGCGCCGCCTGGCAGGCGCCGCCCCTCGCCATCGGGCTCAACCCCATCTGGTCGGCGAACCGCGAGGCCGACCCGGCCTTCAGCGGGCGGATCTGCGAAGCCCAGTGACCGAGGGCGGTCAGCCGGGTTCCTGGGTGACCAGGCTGTCGAGGGCGACGCCGGGGTCGGCCAGCCGGTCGGGGTCGACCGGCTGCCGGGAGCGGATCAGCTCCTTGATCGGGTCGGTCACGTCCCACACGTTGACGTTCATGCCTGCCAGCACCCGCCCCCGCGAGGTCCAGAACGCGATGAACGCGCCGCCGTCGAGGTCACCGCGGACGACCACCCGGTCGTACGAGCCCGGCGGGGCGTGGCCGGTGTACTCCATGCCCAGCTCGTACTGGTCGGTGTAGAAGTAGGGCAGCCGGTCGTAGCTGACCGGCTGGCCGAGCAGGCCGCGGGCGGCGGCCGGCCCGGAGTGCAGGGCGTTGGCCCAGTGCTCGACGCGGACCCGGGTGCCGAGCAGCGGGTGCTGGGCGTTGGCCAGGTCGCCGGCGGCCCAGATGTGCGGGTCGTCGGTGCGCAGGGTGTGGTCGACGAGGACGCCGTCGTCGACCGCGAGGCCGGCCCGCTCGGCGAGTTCGGTGGCGGGCCGCACCCCGACGCCGACGACCACGAGGTCGGCCGGGAGGGTGGTGCCGTCGGCCAGCCGGACGGCACTGACCCGACCCGTCCCCTGGAACTCTTGCACCTGCGCCCGGAAGTGGAAGGTGACCCCGTGGTCGCGGTGCAGGTCGGCGAAGACGGTGGCGAGTCGGTCGCCGAGCACCCGGTGCAGGGGCAGGTCGGCGACCTCGACGACGGTGACGGTGGCGCCGCGGGTGCGCGCGGCGGCCGCCACCTCCAGGCCGATCCACCCGGCGCCGACCACCACCACGTTCGCGCCGTCGACCAGCGCCTGGCCGACCCGGTCGCTGTCGGCGAGGGTACGCAGCCGCAGCACCCCGTCGAGGTCCGCGCCGGGTACCGGCAGGGTGCGCGCCCGCGCCCCGGTGGCCAGCAGCAGCCCCCCGTAGCGCAGGCGCTGCCCGTCGGCCGTCTCGACCGCACGCGACACCCGGTCCAGCCCGGTCACCCAGGTGCCGGTGCGCAGGTCGATGTCGTGTTCGGGGTACCAGCCAGCGTCGTGCACGTGGACGCTGTCCCGCTCGGCGGTGCCCAGCAGCAGGCCCTTGGACAGCGCCGGCCGTTCGTACGGGCGCTCGGCCTCCTCGCCGAGCAGGACGACGTCGCCGTCGTACCCCTCCTCGCGCAGCGTCTGGGCGGCCCGGGCGCCGGCCAGGCCGGCGCCCACGATCACGATCGGACCTTGCTCGGTCACTGTTCCTCCTCGTACGGATTCACGGGCGGGCGCCGACGCCGGTCAGCGCGAAGAACTCGGCGCGCGAGCGCGGGTCGTCGCGCAGCGTGCCGAGCAACGTCGAGGTGACGGTGGTGGCGCCGACCGCGCGCACCCCGCGCAGGCTCATGCAGAGGTGCTCGGCCTCGACGACCACCCCGACCCCCTTCGGCCGCAGCTGCGCGGCGAGCCAGTCGGCGATCTGCCGGGTCAGCCGTTCCTGGACCTGCGGCCCGTGCGCGAAGAGCTCCACCACCCGGGCGAGCTTGGACAGCCCGAGGATCCGCCGGCCGGGCAGGTAGCCGACGTGGGCGACGCCGAGGAACGGCAGGAAGTGGTGTTCGCACACCGAGCGGATCGGGATGGAGCGGGCGACGACGAGTTCGTCGTAGCCCTCGTCGTTGTCGAAGGTGGTGAGCCGGAACTCGCGCGGGGTGAGCAGTTCGGCGTAGGCGCGGGCCATCCGGCCCGGCGTGTCGGCCAGCCCGTCGGCGTCGACGCCGACGCCGAGCGCCGCGAGGAAGTCGGCCGCGGCCCGTTCGGCGGCGGCCAGGTCCCGGCCGGGCCGACGCCGCAGCACCCGCAGCGGGCCCGGTCCGGCCTCGTCCTCGGCGACCGACGCACCGTCGGTCGTGGACGCCGGGTCCATCAGGTCCATGTCGGCCACCCATCCGTTTTCGCCAACCACCGTTGTTGTTATTCATGCTGGACCCGGCGCGGCGGAATTTCAATAGTGGGCGCTGGTGATAATCTCGGGGGGTGCCGGACCGGTGGACCGCCGTGGCCGCGCTCGCCGATCCGTCCCGGCGGGCGCTGTACGACCACGTCCGTCACCAGGACCACCCGGTCAGCCGCGAGGAGGCGGCCGACGCCACCGGGATCACCCGCGGGCTGGCCGCCTTCCACCTCGACAAGCTCGTCGACGCCGGCCTGCTGCGGGCCCACTACCAGGCGCCGCCGGACCAGCCCCGGGGCCGGGGCCGCAGCCCCAAGGTGTACGAGCCGGCCGGCGACGGGCTCGCCGTGACGATCCCGGAACGCCGCTACGAGTTGATCGCCGAGATCCTCGCCGACGCGGTCGCCGAGGACCCGACTCGCGCCGACGACGCCGCGCGTCGCCTCGCCGGGCAGCGGGGCCGCGACCTCGGTGCCGGCCTGGCCGCGGACGGGTGCGGGATCCTGGCCGCGTTGGACGGGCTCGGCTTCGAACCGCGGCCCGACGCGTCGCGCCGGGTGCTGCTGCACAACTGCCCGTTCCACGCCCTGGCCACCCGGCACACCGCGCTGGTCTGCGGGCTCAACCACGCCTTCCTCACCGGGTTGCTCGACGGGCTCGGTGCGGCGGGCGCCGAGGCCCGGCTGGCGCCCCGCCCCGGGGCCTGCTGCGTGGAGCTGGATCTGCCGTCCTGAGCCCCGGCTTCAGGACGGGGGCAGCGGCGGCAGGACGCTCTCCACGTGGTCCAGCTCGCGTTCCAGCACCCGCATGTCGGCGTCGGCGAGCCGGCCCGCGTCCCGCCAGGCGAGCAGTTCCTCCCGCTCGGCGTCGATCATCTCCCGCCGGGCCCGCAGCGCGGCCCGGTATTCCTCGTCGGTCGGCAGCATCTGGTCCTCGACCGCGGAGAGCAGCTCGACCCGGGTGGTGTACCGCTGCTGGCGGACCTCGGCCGCGCGACGCAGCGGCGCCGCGACCTTCGCAACGGTGGGGTCGGCCGCGGCGAGCGAGTCCAGCCGCTGCAGGGCGGCCTGCACGGCGGCGGCGCGCGCCTGGTTGCGGGTCAGCGCCCGGCTGACCTCGGTGCCCGGCAGCCGCAGCCGGCGCAGCAGCGGGGCGAAGGTCAGCCCCTGGCCGATCAAGGTCACCAGCACCACCAGGTAGGCGCAGAAGAGCAGCAGGTCCCGGGCGGGGGTGTCGGCGGGCAGGGTGAACGCCGCGGCCAGGGTGATCACCCCACGGGTGCCGGCCCAGCTCAGCGCGAGCAGTTCCCGCCCGGACAGCGGCGGGTTGCCCGGGCGCGGGTCGCCGCCCAGCCGGGCGTGCATCCGCGTGGGCAGGTGCGCCGCCAGCAGCAGCCACAGCGGCCGTACCAGCAGCACCGTGCCGACGGTGACCGCGGCGGCGGTGACGACCGTGCTGACGTCGTAGTCGCGCAGGCCGCGGACGACCGCCGGCAGTTGCTGGCCGATCAGCAGGAACACGTAGCCCTCGAGGAGGAACTCCACCAGGTGCCATACCGCGCGGGTCTGCAGGCGTGCCCGGCTGGACTGCAGCGACGCGCTGCGGTGGCCGAGCCACAGGCCGGCCACGACGACCGCGAGCACCCCGGACACGTGCAGCTTCTCGGCCGCCAGGTAGGCGGCGAACGGGGTGCCCAGTGACAGCGCGTTGTCGATCAGCGGGTCGCTGACCCTCTTCCGGACCTGGGCGATGGCCGCGGCGAGGACCAGGCCGACCAGCAGCCCGCCGGCGGCCACGACGAGGAAGTCTCCTACCGCGTGGCCGACGGAGAACGCCCCGCCGACCGCCGCCGCGACGGCGACCTGCAGGATTGTCAGGGCGGTGGCGTCGTTGAGCAGCCCCTCCCCCTCGACCAGCGTGATCAGCCGGGGCGGCAGGCCGGCGCGCCGGCCGATCGACAGCGCCGCGACCGGGTCCGGCGGCGAGACCGCCGCGCCCACCGCGATGCCGACGCTCAACGGCACGGCGGCCACGGTCGCGTTGAGCCCGAACCCGACGGCGAGCGCGGTGACCAGCACCAGGGCCACCGACAGCCCGGCCACCGTACGGGCGTTGGTGCGCAGCGCGGTCAGGCTCGACTGCAACGCGGCGGCGTAGAGCAGCGGCGGGATGACCAGGTAGAGCACGGCCTCGGGGTCGAGGGTGAGGTTCGGGCCGGGCAGGTAGCCGTAGCCGATGCCGGCGAGGACCAGCAGCACCGACGCCGGCACGCCGCTGCGGTGGGCCACCGCGTTGACGGCCGTGACCACCACCAGACCGCCGAGCACCAGCGCCAACGCGGTCACCATCCGAGCCGATCCCTCCTGTCGCGCGGCCGGGTCACCAGCCCACGCTCGCACGGGTGCGGGCCCGGCCAAGCGGAAACGGCGGCCGGCAGCGGCGGGTCAGCGACCGGGCCGGGCGGCGCAGCACGACGCGGGCCGGCCCCCGTTCGAGGGCCGGCCCGCGTCGGGCGTACCGGTCAGGAAGCCTCAGGGCTCGCTGCGGCCTGCCGCTCGGCGGCGAGGGTCAGGGCGCGCAACTCCGGGGCCATCGTCGCGGTGGCGGGTTCCCGACGCAGTTCACGGAGCAGCCCGACGACCATGCCGACCATCACGAACAGGAACGGCAGAGCGGCGAGGATGGTCAGCGACTGCAACGCGGACAGCCCACCGGCAAGCAGCAGCACTGCGGCCACCAGCCCGGTCAGCACCCCCCACATGGCGACCAGCCAGTTCTTCGGCTCGATGTCGCCGCGGGAGGAGAGCGTGCCCATCACCACCGAGGCGGCGTCCGCGCCGCTGACGAAGAAGAGCGCCACCAGCACCATCACCACGATCGCGGTGACGGTGAAGAGCGGGAACTCCCGCAGCACCGCGAAGAGCGCCGCCTCCGGGCTCTCGGCCACCGCGGCGGACAGGTCGGTGCCGCCGAGCTGCAGGTTGATGGCGGTGCCACCGAACACCGAGAACCAGACGAAGCTGACCAGGCTCGGGATGGCCACCACGCCGAGGACGAACTGGCGGATCGTGCGGCCCCGGGAGATCCGGGCGATGAATGCGCCGACGAACGGCGTCCAGGAGATCCACCACGCCCAGTAGAAGATGGTCCAGCCGGCCATCCAGTCCTCGCCGCCGAAGGCGCCGGTGCGGAAGCTCATCGGGATGAGGTCGTAGAGGTAGCCGCCGGTCGACGCGGTGAGCGTGTTGAAGATGAAGACGGTCGGGCCCACCACGAGCAGGAAGAACAGCAGCGCCACCGCGAGCACCATGTTGGTGTTCGACAGGAACTGAATGCCACGCTTGACGCCGGTGATGGCGGAGACCACGAACGCCGCGGTGAGCACCGCGATGATGCCGATCGCCAGCGGGGTGGAGTTCGGCACGTCCCACAGGTTCGTCAGCCCGCTGTTGATCTGAAGAGCGCCCAGGCCGAGCGAGACCGCGGAGCCGAACAGCGTCGCGAAGATCGCGAAGATGTCGATGGCCTTGCCGGGTCCGCGGTTGGCGCGCTCGCCGATGAGCGGGAAGAAGGCGCTGCTGATCAGGCCGCGCCGGCCCTTGCGGAAGGTGAAGTAGGCGATCGCCAGGCCGACGACGGCGTAGATCGCCCACGGGTGCAGCGCCCAGTGGAAGAACGAGTACTCCATGGCCACCCGGGCGGCCTGCTGAGAGTTCGGCTCGGTGAGCCCGCGCGGCGGGGTGCCCAGGTGGGACAGCGGCTCGGCGGCGCCCCAGAACATCAGGCCGATGCCCATCCCGGCGCTGAACATCATCGCCACCCAGGACACAGTGGAGAACTCGGGCTTCTCGTCGTCGCGGCCGAGCTTGATCCGGCCGTACCGGCTCAGCGCCAGCCAGATCGACAGCGCCACGAAGCCCGCGCTGCCCACCACGAAGACCCAGCCGAACACGCTGACGACCCAGTCGAGCGCCGTCCCGGTGACCGACGCCAGGTTGTCGGTCGCCAGGATGCCCCACAGGACGAAGAGTACCGACGCCGCGGCGGCCACGCCGAGCACGGTCCGGTCGATGCCCCGCTGGCCGCGGTCCGGCCCGCCGGGCGGACCGCCCGGCGCGGTGTTGTCCTCGGTTGTCGCCGGTGTGGCAGACACGGTCATGGTCTGTGGACCCTCCGTGGTCTCACGGGACGCGGGCCACATGCCTGGGCGCGATCGCGCGTCCGTCCCCGCGTCCCTGTCTTGGCCCCGGCCGACCGGAGCGGCCACCGGGCACTCGGGAAGCAGTCGCGGCGTGCGGCGCTCGCTGGTGTGCGACCAGTGCGACGTCGCGACTGTGCGGCCACCACTCTTGGAGCCGATCGTGGCGGCGACCCTGCGGTTTCATGACAGTTGTGTGACAAGATCGGCTCCCGAACGGCCCAGACGGGGCCAGGGCGACCCTTCGTGGTTGATAGCGCCGGGCCGGTGGCGGATGCTGTGGCTACATCCACGTTAACGAATATAGGAGGGGTTTGATGCGCCGCCTGCCGATCGTCGCCCTCGTCCTGGCCACCCTGCTGCTCGGCGGGCCACCCGCCGCCCACGCCGCCGCCCCCGCCACCGCTGACGCCGCTGACGCCGCGGCGGCGCTGGCCGGGATCCGCACCCCCGGCACCGCCTGGGGCGTCGACCCGGCCACCGGCCGGCCGACCGTCACCGTCGACGACACCGTCACCGGCGCCGACCTCGCGGCGCTGCGCACGACCGCCGCCCGGGCCGGCGCCACGCTACGGCACGAGCCAGGGCGGTTGCGCATCCTCATCGCCGCCGGTCAGGCCGTCTACGGCAGCTCCGGCGGACGCTGCTCGCTCGGCGCAAACGTGCGCAGCGGCAGCACCTACTACCTCGTCACCGCCGGGCACTGCACCACGACAGCCGCGACCTGGTACGCCGACGCCGCGCACAGCACCGCCATCGGCTCCCGGGTCGGCAGCAGCTTCCCGACCAACGACTACGGCCTGGTGCGCTACACCGGCCGCATCGCCCACCCCAGCGCCGTCTACACCCACCCCGGCCTGCTCACCGTCTACGGCGCCGGCAACGCGTACGTCGGGCAGGCGGTGTGCCGCAGCGGCGCCACCACCGGCGTACGGTGCGGCCTGGTCACCGCCCTCAACCAGACGGTGAACTACGCGCAGGGCAGCGTATCCGGCCTGATCCGCACCAACATCTGCGCCGAGCCCGGCGACAGCGGCGGCCCGCTCTACGTGGCCGCCACCGGCACGATCATCGGCATCCTCTCCGGCGGCAGCGGCAACTGCACCAGCGGCGGCACCACCTACTACCAGCCGATCACCGAGGTTCTCGCCGCGTACGGCCTCACCATCCCCTAAGCCGGCATCGACGCCCGCGTCCTCACCGGCTTCCCCGGCCGCACCACCGGTAGTACGGTGACGGCGGTGCGCCGGGAAGCCTGGTCGGCAGTCGTGACACTTCGTCGACCGGAGGCGCCACATGGCCACCCCTGCCGTCCGCACCGAACACCTGACCAAGCGCTACGGGTCGTTGCTCGCCCTCGACGGGCTGGATCTCACCGTGCCAGCCGGCGAGGTGTTCGGTTCCTCGGCCCGAACGGCGCCGGGGAGTCCACCACCATCCGGCTGCTGCTCGGCCTGGCGCGGCCCACCGCCGGCCGCGCCTGGATCTTCGACACCCACGCCGGCGACGTCGCCGCCCACCGCCGGTTGGCCTACGTGCCCGCCGACGTCGCGCTGTGGCCCCAGCTCACCGGCGCGGAGACCCTCGAACTGCTCGCCGCCACCGGGCCCGGCGTCGACCGCGCCTACCGCGACGAACTGGTCGACCGGTTCGCCCTCGACCCGTCCAAGCCGGGCCAGACGTACTCGACCGGCAACCGGCAAAAGGTCGCGCTGGTCGCCGCGTTCGCCACCCGCGCGCCGCTGCTCGTCCTCGACGAACCCACCAGCGGCCTCGACCCGCTGATGGAGCGGGAGTCCCGCCGGGCAGCCACCTGAGCGCGTCCAGTGATCACTCGGCGAGCTTCCCGCGGATGGTCTGCCGGGCTTTTCCTTACCAGTCGGATCCACAAGGAACAATGACCGGGACTGCTTCTTCGCCACCCGTTGCTGCGGGAGATCAGGCAGGCGGCTCCCCTCGGGCACTTATGTCGGCCGGATTGCTGGCGGCGGTGGCGGCGTAGGAGGGCCGTTATAGGCTGGTACGGGCGCGGCCGCCGCCCGTGGGCGGTGGTGGCGGGGTGGGCTTGCTGGGGTGGACCCGCCAGGAAATGGTGTCCGAGGCGGCGATCGCTGTGAGGATGACGACGGCCACGACGGCGATCAAGATCGGTGGTTGGATCGCGACCACGGGTGCCAGCCCGACCAGTACCACCAGCCCGATCACCCGGGACAGGGCGACCCGGCTGAACGACAGGTAGTCGAGCCGGGCACGGCCGGCCAGGAAGATCGCGGGTCCGCAGAGGATGACGGCGGACCAGACCAGGTTGGCCTCGGCGAACGGGTGGGTAATGATGATCTCGTCGCCGACGGAGCTGAGCACGATGCCGGCGGCCATGAGCAGGTGGGCGTAGGAGGCGGACCGACTAAAGACGGCGGGGGTGGTGCTGGTCGCGATCACGGCCGGTAGGAGCAGGCCAGCCCGGTAGAAGTAGATGCGCCAGAGCAGCGTGGTGATGGCGAAGGTCAGCACGAACGCGGTCACGCGGTCCCGTTCGAAGCCGAACGCGGCGAACCGGCCGCCCGCCGCCAGGACGGTCTCGCCGAACGCGACGATCATGATCTGCTGGTACCGCTCGGCGAGGTGCTCCGCGTTGACTGTCTGCGTGGCGATCCGGGCCGGACCGAGCTTGGGCAGTCGGAACTCCAGCCGGCTCATGGTGTAGCCGAGGGCCGCCGCGAGGAGCCATATCACCACTCGGGTGGTGCCCTCGGTGAATGCGCCGGCAATCCACAACACACCCGAGAAGATGGACCAGATGAGCTGTTGCAGCGAGCCGATCGCCACCTCCCGGCCGCGCATCGCAAGTGTGACGAAGAGGGCCCGGCCCACCTGGATGGTGACGTAGGTGGCGGCGAAGATCATGCCGTCCTCGCCGAACGCTCCAGGTACGGCGCCCGCCATGATCAGGGTGCCGAGCATGATCGGGATGATCACGAGTTGGATCGCCGGTTGGGCCGGGTTGAGCCGGTTCGTGGTCCATGCGGTGAAGACCCAGACCCACCAGAACGCGACGAGCAGGATCACGGTGTGCAGGGCGCCGAGCCAGGTGAGGTCGCTGAACAGGGTGTGCGACAGCCTAGTCAACGCGAAGACCAGGATGACGTCGAAGAAGAGTTCGACGTAGGTGGCGCGTTGCGGTTCGGCATGATCCCGCAGCAGGTCCCCCGTCTTGCCGGCGGTCATCGGCACGCCCGTTCTGTCTGGGTTGCGGTATGTGCGCCATCAGTCGTACCACGCGGCGGTGGCCGATCCGGGCCGATGGGCTTGGCTTGGCTGCCGCGCGGGACAGTCGATCCGGGTCGGCATCTGTCATGCCATCTGATCGACCAACGCCGCCAGGCCACCTCGCCCTTGCGCCCCAGCACGAATCGGGCGATCCCGCGTCGTACGTCTGTGCGGAGCCTCAGGAGGTTTCCGGACAAGGCCATCCGGTAGCACAGGCTCCTCCGCGACCGCAGTCTGTCGGGGTCCGGCCCAGGTGGACCCGGGCGTGTCGCTAGTGATCATGTGAGCGGCCAGCTCGGACATCATGGCGAACTCGACTTCGTCCGGGACGCCGTAGCCTGGCCAATCCACGTCGTGTCACAGGGCGTTTCCAGACGGGGCGATCGGGTAGCACAAGCTGCCTCCGCGGGGACGTGCTCGGTCTCGTCCCTGGGGCGTGGCGTCGCCCCGGCATAACTCGTATGCGCCAAGCATCAGGCCGTCTTACCGAGGACTGGAGGGTGTGCCGTGACGACGTCAGGCCCCAGACCGACACCAGCCGAACCGATGCCCCACGACATGCCGGAGCACCGGGTCGAGGACGAGGTGTTGCGGGAGCTGCCGCCCGAGCTGGGCCCCAACACGGTGGCGATTCTCGAAGGTGACGCCTTCATGTTCTCCGAGGCCACCGGCGACGTACCGCGTGGTTCGATCGGGGGGCTGGTGTTCGCCGACACCCGGTTCCTCGATTGCTGGCGGCTCACGCTGAACGGATCCCCGTTGCTGGTGCTGGAATCGGCGCCGGTGAAGCCGTACGCGGCCGCGTTCTTCCTGACCAACCCCGATTTGCCTGGATTGCGGGCGAACAGCGTCGGGGTGCGCAGGCAACGTCTGGTGGGTCGAGGCGTGGAAGAGACCATCACTCTGCAGTGCTTCTCCACGAAGCCGGCAGTTGTCCAGCTCCGGTTGGAAGTGGGCGCCGACTTCGCGGACATCCTCGAGATCAAGGAGACCGTCACGGACCGGTCGGACAAGATCGCCCGACAGCACGCCGCGGACGGCTCACGGCTCTCCTTCGCGTACGAGAACGGGCCGTTCTCGGCAACGGTGAAGGTGCTTGTCGAACCGGCGGCCGACCGCGTGGAAGGCGACGACCTGGTATGGGATCTGTACCTCGAACCCGGCGAGAAGTGGGCCTGCGAGCTGAAGATCCCCTGCTTCCACGGCCCTGCAACCCACACCTATCAGACGGCCCGCGAGTTCCAGCAGGTCTTCGACGGCGATACGGAGGACCCGGCACACCGATGGCGGGCAGCCGCTCCGACCCTCACTGCGGATTACCAGGTGCTGCGGAACCTCTTCGAGAAGTCCGTCGACGACCTGGTGGCGTTGCGCATCCAGACCGAACTGAACGGCCAGCGGATGGACTTCCCAGCCGCCGGCCTGCCCTGGTTCCTCAGCATGTTCGGCCGGGACTCCCTGATCACCGCCTATCAGACGGTCTGTTTCGGCCCGCGGCTAACCCGCGGCGCCCTGCGCACCCTCGCCACATATCAGGGCGACGAGGTGGACGACTTCCGGGACGAGGAACCCGGGAAGATCATTCACGAAGTCCGTAGCGGCGAGCTGACCCGGCTGGGCATCAAGCCCTACGACCCCTACTACGGCACCGCGGACGCCACCCCACTGTGGCTCATCATGTTGTCGGAGTACTGGCGGTGGACCCTTGACGACCAACTCGTCCAGGACCTGCGCGACAACGTCCACGCCGCACTGCGCTGGATCGACGAGTACGGCGACCGCGACGGAGACGGCTACGTGGAGTACGCGACGCGATCGCCACAGGGCCTGGGCAACCAGTGCTGGCGTGACTCGTGGGACGGCGTGCAGTTCCACGACGGCAGGATCCCCGTGCTGCCCATCGCGACCTGCGAGATCCAGGGCTACACCTACGATGCGAAGCTGCGAATCGCAGAACTCGCCGACGGCGGCGGCCCCCTCAACGACCCCGCCCTGGCACAGCGGCTACGCGCCGAGGCCGAGGAACTCCGCGCCCGGTTCAACCGGGACTTCTGGATCGAGGACCGGGGCGGCTACTACGCGATTGGACTGGACGGCGACAAACGCAAGATCGACTCGATGACGTCGAACATGGGACACCTGCTGTGGAGCGGTATCGTCCCGGAAGACCGGGCGGCCATCGTGGCCCGGCAGCTGATGTCCGACGAGATGTTCTCGGGCTGGGGCGTACGCACCGTGTCGACCGCCGAGCGGGGCTATAACCCGATCGGCTACCACATGGGCACCGTCTGGCCGCACGACAACTCCCTGATCGCGCACGGCCTCGCCCGCTACGGCTACCGCCAGGAGGCCAACCGGATCATCACCGCGATGCTCGACGCTGCGCAAACCTCCGAATTCCGGCTGCCGGAAGCATTCTCCGGCTACGAGCGCGAGTTCAGCCGAATCCCCGTACGCTATCCAACCGCCTGCAATCCGCAGGCATGGGCGAGTGGAGCTCCGCTGCTGTTCCTCCGCACCATGCTCGGCCTCGATGCCCGCGACGGACGACTGGTTCTGGACCCCGCACTACCGGAAGGCTACGGCCGCCGCATCCTGTTGGCGGGCACCAACGCCTTTGGCAGCCGCTGGGACATCGAACTCCGCGACGGACTGACCGACATTCGCCCCACCCATTGACGAACCCGCGCAGCTTACGGCTACACCGAGGTCATGCCCAACATCGCCATCCGCTGCGACGGCGAGCCGGTGCCGCTGAAGGACGTCAATGCGCGCTACCGGCCGGAACTTCCAGCGGTCTGATGGCCGCGTTAGCGGTGCCCGCTCAGGCCCAGCCGGCCTGGAGGGACGGACTTGGCGGTCGCAGCGCGGGGGCTGATCGGTTCGCCCATGGGACGGCGGTTGGCTGTAGGCCACCTCTTCGGGGGCGACAGCGGTGATCACCTTTGATCCCGTCCTTAATGGTTTTCGGCTGGCAAGCCGGGGGATACGGGAGTGGCCACGGAATCCCGGGGGTCGGTGCCTACCCGTCCGCCGGCCCCTGCCGTGGTCATGCGATGTCGAGCTGGAGGTCCGCCATCAGGTTGCACCGGGCGAGGGACTGTCAGACCAACGGCTCTGGCGCAGAAACGGTGGCCGGGGTAATCAATCTACGCGAGCAGGACTCGCTGCCGGAGCAGGGCGAATCCGACTGGGCCATACATCGGGAGTTGCCCCCTGGTCCTGGGCACTTGAGCCTTGGATCGTGTGGTCCGGGGAGATCAGGAGTCCCTGAAAGATGGTGATGAAGCACTACCCCGCCGAGTTCAAGGCCGAGGCGGTCGCGTTGTACCGGTCCCGGCGTGGTGTACCCGTTCCGCTTACCGATCATTTGAAAGGGTTACGGTGACGACTGTGCGGCCGGTAGCGTCGCGCGCGGTCACTGAGGGCGGCCGGCGGGAGCCCCAAACCACGACCAGGTGACCGTGGTACGGGATGGGCAGGCGGCGGCCACCGACGACGAGCTGTGCGATCCCACCGCCGGCAAGCAGCGTCGCGGCGCGCACCCAGCGCCCGGTCCACGGCAGTAGATGGTCGCGTAGGACGGCGGGGCCGCCGTTCACCACGACCTGGTGGGGCGAGAGGTCGTTTCGGGCTCGTTCAAACGCCTCCGCGGTGCGGTCCTCGTAGCCGTTCGATGACCCGCCACCGCCCAGCCTCCGCCAGCCGTCGTTGCCGTTGCGGACCAGTAGGTGGATCTCGTCACAGAAACAGCCGGTGCTGCGGCGCAGGAACCGCGTGGCGGCGACGTCACCGTCCACGTCGGCCGCGACTGGCGCGAACCGGCGGCGACGGCTCAGCCGCACCGGTTGAGCCGGCGGCCCGTCGGCGATCAGCCGAACGCTCTCGGCCACGGCGTCGTACGCCACCCGATGACCGTACCCACCCCGGTGGCCTTCCCGCAGCATCAGCTCCGACGAGCTCCTGAAGAGCGCCCGCCGCCAGCAGACAGCATCTGAACGCGCCGACGCACGAGGTCAGCCCTTGATTCGCGGCCTGCTTGACGGACTCGGGACCGCACGCGCGGGTGAGGCACGCCAGGCATCCGCGGTGCGCGTGCGTCGCCGCCGGTCTTCCATTCCTGGGCGAGGTCTCAGGCGCGCATGACGGTGGCGATTGGAATGCGGGCGGCGCGGATGGCTGGGATGAGTCCGCCGAGCAGTCCGGCGATCAGGCCGGCGATGACTCCTGCGACTCCTGCTTGCCAGGGGAAAACGAGGTCCCGCAGGAACTGCTCGCGGTCGCCGAACAACGTACTGATCGCGGTCAAGGCGAGCGTGGACACTCCGATGGCGGCGGCTGCGGTGAGGAGGCCGGTCAGGAGTGTCTCGGCGAGGACGATGCCGGCGAGCAGTGATCGTGAGGTGCCAACGGCACGCCGCAGGGCGAATTCCTCGACCCGCTCTCCGACGGTCGCGAGTCCGACGTTGAGGATGCCGGCGACGCCGATGAGGAGGACCAGGCCGGCCATGCCGAGGAAGATCCAGCGGATGAGCGCGAGCTCCTTGGCGATGTCCTTGCGTGCCTGGATCGTCTCGAAGTGGATTTGTTCCGCGGGCATTCCGCTGGCCGTGAGGCGGATCCGCAGGAGCTGCTCCAGGTCGCGTGCGGTGGGCGCGAGCATCACGTGCAGTCCGGGGCCGTAGTTGCCGGCGTTGCTCGGGTGGGGCACCCAGTTGTGCAGCTCATCGGCTCGGGTGTAGGCGGTGGGCTGCGGGTTGCCGTCGTCGATTACGCCAATGATGCGCGGCGTCGGGTTGGCGGTCGCCCCCTCTACGCGCATCTCGGCCGGAACATGGTGCCGCGTGAAGCCCTTGGCCGCCTCGAGGTTGATGACGACCCGTGGGGACAACGACGGGTCGGAGGAGAAGTCCAGCCACTGGCCGGACACCGACCGGAAGGGCCGGAACTGGCGGATGTCGCCGGTCAGCGCGTTGACGTTCAGCTCGATGGCCTGGCCGGGCACGGGAACGGCCGGGGCGTCGCCGGCCGCTTGTACCTCCTGGCAGTAGCCGCGAGGGTCGCAGTACATCTGAACGCCACCGGGACCCGGGTACTGTCCGCCGCCCGGCTGGTCGAACGGGGCGCCGCCGGGGTTGACCGGGCTGACGCCGGGCTCTCCGATGATCGCCTGGGTGGTGGTGACCGCGACCGCGTCCGTCCGCCCTTTCAGCGTGTCCTGGCTGATCTGGATGGTGTCGGCGTTGCCCGGCAGGTAGGTCTGCCGGGTGCCGTCCTTGCCCACGTGCAGCTCCAGATCAGCCAGCCGGGCGTTCTTGGTCGTCTCGGCGCCGACCTGGACGACCACGACGGCCAGCACCCCCAGGAACAGGCTCACCATCGACAGGAGCGTGCGGGTCTTGCGAGACCGGATGCCCTGAACACCGATGATCAGAGCTGACCGGAACCGCCCGGAGAGCCGGATCATCTCGCCACCTCGCTGTGCCCAGCGGTTCGGCCCGTTCCGATCGCCGAGTCGTGCCGCGTTGGCTGGCTCACTGACGCGCGCTCCTTGTGTCGGTGGCCGGGTGGAGCGCCCCGTCGCTGAGGCGCAGCACGCGCTGCATCTTGTTGGCGTGGTCCCAGTCGTGGGTGACCAGGATCAGTCCGCAGCCCCGGTCGGTCGCCGCGCGCATCACCTCGATCACCAGGTTGCCCGTCTCCGTGTCCAGCGCGCCGGTGGGCTCGTCGGCCAACAGCAGACGCGGCTGCCGGACGAGTGCCCGGGCGATCGCCACCCGCTGCTGCTCGCCGCCGGACAGGCGGGCCGGCCGGTGCTTGGCGAGATGCGCAATGCCGACCCGGTCGAGGGCCTCCAGAGTTCTGGCTCTACGTTTGCGGCGCGGCAGCCAACCCTGGCCGTTGACCAGGGCCATCGCCACGTTCTGCGCCGCGGTCAGGTGCTTGAGTAGGAAGAACCGCTGGAATACGAAGCCGAACTCGGCGCTGCGCAGGGCTGCCGCTTTGCGCTCCGGCAGCCGGGTGATGTCCCGGCCATCCAGCAGATACTGTCCACCGTCCGGGCGGTCGAAGAGGCCGATCAGGCTGAGTAGTGTGCTCTTGCCGGATCCCGAGCGGCCGAGAATGGCCACGCTCTCGCCGCTGTCGACGGTCAAGTTGGTGCCGTCGAGGATAGTGCGCGGCGCCTTCTGGCCCTTGAGCGTCTTGGTGATGCCGTGAAGTTCCAGCAACGCCGTCATTTCGCACCCGTCAGCGCGGACGGGCCGTCCCCTACGCCTGGTTTGGCTGGCGGGATGTTGGGGCCGGGGACCGCGACCCTCTCGTCGCCGGTGAGGCCGGACTTGATCTCCACGACCTTGCCGTCGCTGAGCCCGAGCACGACGTCCCTGGTCTCCCGGCTACCATCCGACCTGACCACGTCCACCTTGCCCCGGCCCTGCCCTCCGGCGACCGCCTCGACCGGTAGCACCAGCACCTTGGTGGCCCGCGCAGTCACCACTTCGAGCGTGGCGCTGGCGCCGTTGATGAGCTTCACCTTGGCGGGAGCGGTGCACACCAGCCGCATGCCGGTCGGCTCGGACGGCTCGGTGCTGTCCTGCGGGTTCGAGGGCGGTTCGACGACTGGCGGGGCGGACGGTTGGCCGGACGGGGCGGCCGATGGCCGCGGGGCCGGCGGGTCCGGGATGGTTCCGGCGGGCAGAGCGGCGATGGTGCCGAGCACTTTGCACGGGAACGGCCCGGGGCCGTTCTTGATCTGCGCTTGGACCGTCGCGAGCGCATCGGAGATCTGGTAGGCCTGGGCGCTGTCGATGTCGGCGACGAGCCCGTAGCCGATTCTCTTCGCCGAGACAACGGGCATCCCAGCGGTCACTTGGGAGCCATCGTCCACCAGCCGGCCGGCGAACACCGCACCCGCCGGGACCTCGATACGGTGCGCCTTGCCAGACTTCCAGACGCTCGCCACCCGCGTCGGCCTGGTCGGCGTACTCCGCGGCTTCCTGACATCGGCATACCGCACCTGCCCGGCGGTCGGGGTCACGATCCCGAACACCGGGTTGATGGTCACCTTGCCGGACAGGCTCACCTTATTGGCAAGGTCCTGACGGGTGGGCTGCACCGTGGTCATCGTGATGCCCCGGGGCGCGAGACCGGGCGTCTCCGCTTGCGCGCTCAGCTCGCTACAGCCGGCAGCGGCGGCCGCCAACAGCGCGAGGACGCACAGTGACAGTAGCCTTCGCACCGGTACCCCCAACTCGATGACCTCAGGCGAACGCCTGACATGACTCGGGGGGCGCCAATCGGGTGCCTGCGACATGGGCGAGTCGGCGACCATCGAATCGCCGGAAGACTAACCCGTGGCCCCCCTGGTGCGCTGCCCGCCACACGGCGAAGCCGATGTCTGGCGCCTCCACAAGGGCGCCTTGAGGAACAGCGCGCACGGGTTCCGTCGGACTCGCCGCCGCTGGCAGCCAGCCTCCACGCGGTCGGCGTCGTGCCACCACTCTCGCCGCGACGTGGTCGCTCGCCCAGCAGCCCACGCTTTCCAGCCGGACACGCGTCGAGGCGGACAAGAGCATCTGAAGGCGGTACGGTCGCGCCGGCCGGGCCGTGCGATACACGACTCGCAGTGCGGCAGGATCCCGACGGCGAGGCACGAACCTGACTCAACATCACCCCTACGACACTTTCCCAACCCCGACCAACCGGCGAACGTTAGTGGCCATCGCACTAGCGCTCGCCGGCGTGGCCCTGGCCGCGGGCGCCTGGGGTTACCGCCGCCGCGACCTGCGTCCGTAGCTGTACTTCTGTCGAGGGGTGACGGGTTGTCTCGGCGTCACGGAGGGCTTGGGTGGTGACCCGGGAGGCGAGCAGGAGCGCGGCGAGCACGAGGCCGAGGGCTGCGGCGATGAAGGGTGCGCGGATCCCCAGGCTGCGTCCGAGCAGGCCGCCGGCGAGGGCTCCGAAGGGGACGACACCCAGGACGACCAGGCGGTAGGCGGCAGTGACGCGGCCGAGGAGTACGTCGGGGACCGCTGCTTGGCGCAGGGTGCTGACGACGATCTGGTTCAGCGAGGTGGCGATGGCAGCGCAGAACATGCTGGCAAGGGCGAGGGGTGTGTGGTTCCCCAGGCCGAGGATGGCGTAGCTGGCGGCCGGGGCGAGGGCGGCGAGCCAGGTGATCGGGCCGCCGCCGATGCGGGGCACGACGTGTTCGGCGAGCAGCGAGCCGGCGATCGCACCGGCGGCGGGAACCGCGATGAACAGACCGTAGTGCGCCATGGGCAGCTGGTAGGGGCCGGTGATCAGCAGAACGAGCAACCCGCCGGTGGCCGCGCCGAAGAAGTTGATCGCCGCCGAGATGAACGCGACTCGGCGCAGCAGGTCGTGGTGCCAGAAGTGGGCCCATCCGGAGCGGATGTCCTGGGTGATGGTGGTCGGGCTCGAGCGGCGGCGCTCGTGTTCCTCGCCGGTGGGGCGCAGCGCGGGCAGCAGCAGAGCCATCAGGCCGGCGAGGGCGAACGCGGCCGCGCCGGTGTAGAAGGCCGCCGATGCCGCCAGCGCGAACAACGCCGCCCCGGCAGGCGGACCGATGAAGGTGTTGATGACGGACTGGGTCGCGAACAACCGGCCGTTGGCGCGCTCGAGCTGCTCGCGTGGCAGAAGGCGGGGCGGGATGGTCAGGGCGGCGTTGTCGACCATCGTCTCGGCGCAACCGGCCAGGAACACCGCGGCGTACAGCAGTGCGACGTGCCGCCATCCGTTCGCCAGGGCCACGGCGAGCAGCGCGAACCCTGCCGCGCGCAGGCAGTTGCCAGCGACAAGTATCCGACGTCTGTCCATCCGGTCGGCCAACGCGCCGGCGGGGAGGGTTGCGACCAGCCAGGGCAGGAACTGCACCACCGTCATGCCCGCCACCAGGAGCGGGTCACGGGTCAGCGTGGCGACGAGCAGCGGCGCCGCGGCTTGTAGCAGCCCGTCGGCGAGATTCGAGGACGCCTGGGACGCCCACAGGGCCGTGAACGATCTGCGTGGGGCGGCGGCAGGCACGATCATCTCCGGGCGATCCTCTCATGGGTGATTAGCTGATTGGGCGTGAGTATGCAGGGAGCGTGTCTCACATGCAACAATGCTTTTGACCATGAGAGGAGCTGATGGTGAGGTTCGGCCACATCGCGGGCGACCCCATGCTCGACCTGGTGAACACCGTCGACTGGCGCCTCGGCGGGTACGAACGCACGGAGAACCTGAAGTCCTTCTCGGACGTCGTGGACTGGTGCGTCGAGTCCGGCCTGATCAGCGAGGCAGAGGCCATGGCCCTGCGCGACCTCGCCAGCCGGGACGACGCCCGGGCCGAGCGGGAGCGGCAACAGGTCATCGCAGCGCGCGAGCGGGTCTACGCGGCTCTCTTCGAGGACGACCCGGAAGCCGCCGCGGACCTCGCGGACATGTACCGGGCGGCGATCGCCGCGGCCGACCTGGTTCGCACGGGCGACCGCTGGCAATGGCGAGACCGGGAAATCGACCTCCACCTGCCTCGCAATCGCATCGTCCGCGGACTCGTGGCTCTCACCCAGCGTGACGACCTCGACCGCCTGCACCAGTGCGAGGACGCCAGGTGCGGCTGGGTCTATCTCGACACGTCACCGCGGCGGAACCGCCGCTGGTGCAACACGAAGGACTGTGGCGACCGCAACCGCGCCCGCGCCTACTACGCCCGGCAGAAGGCGAAGGCCCAGCGGCCCTGATTCGGACCACCCCGGGTGGTCGTCCTCGGGGTCGATCCGCACACTGGGTCCGTGGCTGGTCGGCGGGAGCGGCGGCGGCGCCGGTGGGCGTCCGGGAAGCAGCGGGAGATCCTCGGCCGGCCGACGCTGCGCGGGCCGAAGCCGGGACGCCGGACCCGGGGCCTCGACTTCGACCGGCCGGGCTGGTTCGCCGCCGCGCTCGGGGTCGCCCTGGGCGGCGCGCTGCTCGCCGTCGGCATCGACTCCTGGCACGACCATCGGGTGCTCGACGCCCGCGGCGTGGTGACGAGCGGTCAGATCGTGGAGGTCCGCGGCGGAAAGACCACCCACCTGACGGTGCGCTTCACGACGGCCACCGGCGAACGGGTCACGGCCGAGGTCACCGACCCCGGCACGACGACCCGGCAGGAGGTGGGAGCACCGATCAGGCTGCGCTACGACCCGGACGATCCGGCCGGCCGGGTGGCCGACGCCGACGACGGCACCGCACTCGGCACGCGATGGATCCTCGTGGTCGGCGGCGTGGCGCTGCTGGCGGCGACCGGGTGGGCGATGTGGCGACGTCCGCGCCGCGCTGATCGGTGACGGCTGCCGCGTGACGCGGCGACCCGGCCGTCCTCGGCTCAGCGGATGTCGGGCCGGTCCGGGTCCGGGTCGTAGACGTCCGGCACCCCGTCGTGGTCACGGTCGACCGACTCGGCCTCGCACACCTGCCGGTGCACCCGGCTGCGGGCGCGCAGCACCACCGAGGCGAGCAGGGCCGAGAGCAGGGACCCGGCGAGCACGGCGACCTTGACCTGGTCGTCGCGTTCGCTGCCCGCCCCGAACGCCAACTCGCCGACGAGCAGGGAGACGGTGAAACCGATGCCGCCGAGCAGCGAGAGCCCCAGCGCGTCGAGCCAGTTGAGGCCCTCCTCGGGGTCGGCCCGGGTGAACCGGGAGACCAGCCAGGTCGCGCCCAGGATGCCGATCGGCTTGCCGACGACCAGCCCGACCACGATGCCGACCGCTACCCGGTCGGTCAGCGCGGTGGTCAGGCCGGTCAGGCCGCCCACCGCGACCCCGGCGGAGAAGAACGCGAAGACGGGCACCGCGACGCCGGCCGAGATCGGCCGGAACCGGTGCTCGAAGTGCTCGGCCAGCCCCGGACCGGCGGCCGGTCCCCCGGCGGCCTCGCTGCGGATCACCGGAACGGTGAAGGCCAGCAGCACCCCGGCCACGGTGGCGTGCACGCCGGACTCGTGCATCAGCACCCAGGTGGCCGCCGCCAGCGGCAGCAGCAGCCACCAGGACCGGACCCGCCGCTGGACCAGCAGACCGAAAACCACCAGTGGCACCAGCGCACCGAGCAACGGCAGGATCGACAGGTCGGTGGTGTAGAAGACGGCGATGATCACGATGGCGATCAGGTCGTCGACCACCGCGAGGGTGAGCAGGAAGGTCCGCAACGCCGGCGGCAGGAAGCGGCCGACCACGGCCAGCACCGCCAGAGCGAAGGCGATGTCGGTGGCCGTCGGGATCGCCCACCCCCGGCCCGCGTCGGCGCCGGCGATCAGGACGTAGAGCAGGGCCGGCACCAGCACCCCGCCGAAGGCCGCCGCCACCGGCACCGCCGCGCGCCGCGGGTCCCGCAGGTCACCGGCGACGAACTCGCGCTTGAGTTCCAGCCCGGCGACGAAGAAGAAGATCGCCAGCAGACCGTCCGCCGCCCAGGTGCCCAGGCTCAGGTCGAGGTGCAGCGCGGCCGGGCCGAGCCGGAGGTCCCGCAACGCCTGGTACTGCTCCGTCCAGGGCGAGTTCGACCAGATCAGGGCCAGCAGCGCCCCGACGAGCAGGAGCGCGCCGCCCACGGTCTCCCGCCGCAGGATCTCGGAGATGCGGCTGGTCTCGGCCCAGGAACGGCGGGCGAACAGGCTGGTACGGCGCCGAGTGGCGTCGGTCACGAAATCTCCTCGTCGGCAGGGGTCGCGTCATCCATCGCCGACCAGACTTCCCGGCACACCAGAGGCACAACGTTATCCGCTGGCCGAGCGGACGCGTACAGCGGAGGCCCGGCAGTCCGCTAGTACCCGGCGGCGGCCCGCCGAACCATCCGGCGTGCCTCGTCGCGGGGCACCCCGGTGGCGCGCAGCAGGTCGTTGGCGGCGGTCCGCAGCTGGGAGACCACGATGGTGCCGGAGAAACCCAAGCCCTGCCGGCACGCCGCGCCGGCCTGCCGCACCGCCCGCAGCACCCGCTCGCGTGCCCGCACCGGCTCCTCGGCCTCAAGGAACTCGCGGTGCAACACCCGCACGGCCTCGCCGAACCGCTCAACGGCGGCCGGCAGGTCGGCCGGGACGGGCTCCTCGTCGCGCAGGGTGGTGCCGATCCGGCGCACCATGGCCCGGCTGTTGCGCAAGGCCCGGTCCATGTGCACGACACCCCGCCGGTAGGCGGCCAGCGTCCGGCGACGGCGCCAGCGCACCGGAGAGAACCGGACCACCTCCTCGGCGGCGGTCACCGCATCGCTGAGCTGCCGCAGCTGCGGCTCGGCGTCGCGCATCCGGTCCAGGACCAGGTCCACGCCGCGGACGTCGACGCGGGCCAGGGCCTCCGCCGTGGCGGTCATCTGCCGTGCGAAGGCGTCCAGCGCGGGATCCGCGACCCGGCGTACGGTGCGCATCGGGTTGAGGGGAGCGAGCACCAGCACCACCAGCAGGCCCACCCCTCCCCCGACCAGCGCGTTGAGGGTCCGCGGCCACGCCAGGTCGGGCGTGCTGGGGGTGACGGTGGCAACCAGCACCGCGGTACCGCCGGCCTGGGTCATCAGCGCCCCGGGGCCGCGGGCCGCCGCGGCCAGCGCCGCGGCCAGGAAGACGATGACACCGGTCTGCCACGGTCCGGTACCCACGGTCTCGACCAGCAGATCGCCCACGAAGATGCCGAGCACCACCCCGACGACCAGCTCGACGGTGCGCCGGGTCCGGTTGCCCAGCGCGGCGGCGATCACCCCGACCGCGGCGGCCGGGGCGAAGGTCGGATCCTGGTTGCCCAGCACCAGCCGGGCCGCCAACCAGGCCAGCGACGCGGCCAGGCCGGCCTGCACCGCCACGATGAGATAGGTCCGCAGCCGGCGGCGACCCGCCCGGCCCGCGCGCACCGCCCGGCCACGCAGCGCCGTCGGCGCCAGTGCCCCCGCCGCGAACCGCATGGCCGGGCATACCCGGTCCGGACGGTCGCCGAACCCGTCACCGCGGACGCCGGTGTCCACCGTGCCCGACCGCTGCGGTGGCGTAGCCACCGCCGCCGGGGGTAGACACCGGCATGACCACGCCGCCCGCGCCGCCCACCCTGCCGGAGCGGCCATGACTGAGCTGGGCTGGGCCCTGTTGGCGCTGGTGGCCTGGCTGGCGACGGGGCTGGTCACCGCGGCGGTCTTCGTCACCCGCGGCGGGCACCGCAACCTGCTCTGGTATCTCGTCGGTGGGCTGCTCGGCCCGCTCTTCGTGCCGATCGCGGTCGAGCGTGGTCGGGCCGCCCCGCAGCGGATCGACGTCCGCTCCCGTGCCCCGGCACCCACCGGGCCCGGCCTGCGGGTACTGGTCGGCCTGGACGGCTCGCCCGACTCCGACCGGGCGCTGCGCGCCGTCGCGAACGCGCTGACCGGCACCACCAGCGAGCTGGTCCTGGTCACCGTCACCGACCCGGACCTGGTCGACCTCGAGGCGCACGCGGAGCGCCAGCGGGCCCGCCGGATGCTGGACGAGATAGCGAGCGCCCTGCCGGACGGGCTGGCCGACGCGAGCACGGAGGTCGTGGCCGGCCACCCCGCCGACGCCATCCTGGCCGTCGCCGACGCCCGCGACGTGGACCTGCTGGTGATCGGTCGGCGGGGACCCGGGCTCGACGAGAAACTGCTGGGCAGCGTGGCGGCGGAACTGGCGCAGCGCAGCAGCCGTGCCATCCTGCTCGGCAGCCTGCCCGGCCGGTGAGGCGGCGAGCCCGGCGCGGGGGTCGTTTCCGGGCGAGAGGTGCGGGTAACCCGGGTCACCCGCACCCGGCGGAGCCCCGACGGCGGGCGGAGCAGATGCCGGGACCAGGACCGTCTCCTGGAGGTCTTCGGCTCCCGCGTGCTGCCGCCGCGCCCGGTCCAATCCTCCGCCGGCGGTCCGGTTGCCGACTGAGCCACCGCTCCACCGCCACCGGCGCACTACGCTCTGCGCGTGGCCGTGACACCGTGGGTGGGCGTGCGCCGGATCGCCATCGTTCCGGCGCTGAACCGTCAGGTGGACCGGGAGCCGCCTGCCGACTGGGAGTACCAGGTGCGCAGCCGCGTCTTCTACGACCCGGAGCCGGGCACCGGCAGGGACCGTTCGTTCCAGCACTACCTGCACGCCCTGTCGTACGGCAGGGCGCACCTCGACGGCGAGGTGTTCCCGCGGGTGTGGGCCGAGGACGCCGAGGTCAATGTCCCGGCGATGCGGTCCCTGCCACCCGGACACGGCTACCAGGCGCTGCTCGCGGTGCTGCCGCACGAGGCCGGCGAGCACCGCGGCGGGCACGCCTTCGGTGGCATCTCCCCGGTGAACGGCATCAAAGGTTGGGCCCGGGTGGCGATGTTCAGCAACCCGTTGCTCCGCGACGACCAGCGCCAGCCGATCGGCGTCTGGGGGCAGGAGCTGTTCCATCTGCTGTGCGATCTCTGGGAGCATCCGGGGCTGCCCGGGTACGACCCGATGGACGGCGACGGCGCCCGCCGGAGCACCCACGCCAGCGCCACGACCAAGCGCCTGTTCGGCTGGCTGCCCGCTGGCGTCGTCGACCACGCCGAGGGGCGGCTGGACACCAACCTGCACGCGATCGGCCTGGTGCAACCACCGCCGCCGGACCGGGTGACGGCGGTCCGGGTGCCGTCCCGGCGCGCCGCCAACCGCTTCTTCTTCGTGGAGGGGCGGCTGCGGACCGATCCGTTCGACGGGATGGTGCCGGCCGAGGGGGTCCTCGTCTACGAGGTCAACGACACCGTCAAGGTGACGCTGCGGACCGGTCCCGCGCTGTCGACGGGACAGACGTACGACGACCCGGACGAGGGACTGCGCGTCACGGTCACCGACAACCTCACCGGTGGTTTCGCCGTCTCGGTGTTCCACGCCCCCGACCCGACGGTCTCGGGCCGCCTGCTGCGCTACGTCGACGCCTCCCAGACCGGCGGCGGCGACGTATCCAGTCCACAGGTCATCGGCCTCGGTGGTTGGCAACAGTTCCGGTTCCTGTTCCCCGGCGCCGACAACGTCATCTACGCCGTCGACCAGGCCGGCCGCCTCCTGCGTTACGTCGACGCCTCCCAGACCGGCGGCGGTGACGTATCCAACCCCCAGATCATCGGCCAGGGCGGCTGGCAACAGTTCCGGTTCCTGTTCCCCGGCGCCGACAACGTCATCTACGCCGTCGACCAGGCCGGCCGCCTCCTGCGTTACGTCGACGCCTCCCAGACCGGCGGCGGTGACGTATCCAACCCCCAGATCATCGGCCAGGGCGGCTGGCAACAGTTCCGGTTCCTGTTCCCCGGCGCCGACAACGTCATCTACGCCGTCG